>NZ_KB894610.1 GCF_000374545.1 Anaeromusa acidaminophila DSM 3853 | reverse complement strand
TTCATCACTCATCTATCTTTGAGCTCATCGTCCTGCATTATAAACCGTGGTTATTATAATAAATAACAGATTTCAAATCAGGAAAATAAAACCACGCAAACAGATGATGCTCTTGATTTTGAATTGATAGAGGTTTTTGTAAGTGGACTTGGTGTTTATGTCAGTTCGTATTGTAGCGTTGGTTAGCATTTAATAAATTCAAACACCAACCAAACACCAAGAGCCTCTCTGAGCGCCGCTAGATGCCCGTATCATCGGCTTTATTCGAGTATCGGTGTTTATGTTCTCGAACCAAACCTCGCAGCCGGCGTCTTTCAATTTGCGAACGGTGGTTAGGCTGTCAACCGTGTTTCTGGCAAAACGGCTGACTGACTTTGTAACAAGCAAGTCGAATTTACCCGACAAGCCATCGGCGACCATCTGCTTGAAACCCTCGCGCCGTTTAGTGTTAACCGCGGTGATGCCCTCGTCCGTGTATATTGTGATGAAATCCCAATCAGCCCGCCCTTGTATTAACTTGGTATAGTAGTCCACTTGGGCTTCGTAACTGGTAAGCTGTTCATCACTGTCCGTGCTAACCCTTGCGTAGGCGGCGACACGGCGTCTTAGCGCAGCGTTTTTACCTTGTGCCGATAGGAGGGGAGCGGTGGCCGGGATAATCCTCACATTAGCCATTTTTATCGCCTCCCTGCATGGCTTTTTCGCGGGCCGCTTGCTTCATCTCAGCTGTCCAGCTTTCACATCGAGAGCGAAGCCTCCAGTGGAGTGTTTTTTCTGTACCGTCTGTAAATGTGAATACCAAAACGTTATCGGCGGGGATTGTTATTGTGGCGACTTTCGCTGTGAATATGGTGGGATCGTATCCCGAAAGCCCCAAAGCTTCGGTGCACTTTTCTTTAAGTATGTCTTCGGGTATCCGCTTGGCGGTGCATTCTTGCTTGCCACGATGAATATAAGTCGGGCAAGCCCACCATGTTTTGGCATATTTAGTGCCCTTGGCGTTTGTTTTTATACTGAACTTCGCTCCGCACTGACCGCAGGTTATCAATCTAGAAAACTCGCTGAATGTAAGCTTGCGAAAGGGGGTTGCTTTTTTAGCCCGCCGAGCCATTTCTGCCTTAACTGCCTCAAAGGTCTCTTTGGCGATAATTGCTTCGTGGTGATCCTCGACATAGTATTTTGCCAACTGGCCGTTGTTCCGCTTCTGATGCTTTGTTATATGGTCGGTAACAAAGCTCTTTTGAAGGCACATATCGCCGATGAATTTTTCATTTGTAAGAATTGAACTCACCGTACTTTCCATCCAACGGCCGCCGCACTTGGTTGGAATGCCGAGTCCGATCAGTTTTTTCATGATGGCATTCTTGCCAAGTCCAGATAAATAGTCCGCAAATATCATTCGCACGATCTCAGCCTCTTCGGGAATAACGGTCAGTTTGCCCGCATTGTAATCGTAGCCGTAAATGCGAATGTTGTTAGAGGGTTTACCTTCCTTGTAGTTTTTGCGGATACGCCACTTGCAGTTTTCGCTGACGGAGCGGCTTTCTTCTTGGGCATACGAGGCGAGGATGGTTAACATCAACTCCCCGTCACCAGAAAGGGAGTGGAGGTTTTGCTCTTCAAAATATACGCCAATGCCGAGGTCTTTAAGTTCTCGGACGGTTTCAAGCAATGTGACCGTGTTCCTTGCAAAACGGCTGATTGCCTTCGTGAGGACGAGGTCGATGAGACCCTTCCGACAATCGGCAATCAGTCTCTGAAATTCAGGTCGTGAACCTTTGGTGCCGGTTTCCGCTTCATCTGCATATACGCCGACATATTGCCACTCGGGATTGCTTTGTATCCGGTTACTGTAAAAGCTGACCTGTGCGGCAAGAGAGTGGAGCATTTCTTCTTTTTCGCAGGAAACGCGGGCATAGGCCGCGACTCGAAGGTGCGTTGGCAATTGTGTCGGTTGAGGTAGTTTAGTTATCTTTCTGCCCATAATAGCCTCCTTTCACAGTACCATATATCACTCTGTTCTCTTTACATGGCAAGTCATTTTCAAGGAATATGCTATACGGTGATAAACCGTATTTCTGGGCGATGATTATATCTATCTCAAGCAGGTCGGTGCCGGAAATTGCGTTCGCGATGAGCCAGCTTTTAAATACCGACATCGCCGTTTTGTAGCGGAGTATTGC
This sequence comes from Anaeromusa acidaminophila DSM 3853, assembly GCF_000374545.1. Classification (NCBI taxonomy): domain Bacteria; kingdom Bacillati; phylum Bacillota; class Negativicutes; order Selenomonadales; family Sporomusaceae; genus Anaeromusa; species Anaeromusa burkinensis. The sequence goes on along the minus strand of NZ_KB894610.1, from coordinate 34,665 downwards.
ATCTTCCTTGATCATAGCGAAGTCCTCCGTATCGCTATGAAGCAGGCCCGTGAGCAGTATTTGCGGTTAGCGTTTCCATAGGCTTCAAATTCCTCACCGCAGGTCGGGCAAATGAAGCGGTAGATCGCCTTGCGTACTACTGACTCGGGGTGGGCCTTCCACCAAGTCATGCGGCATTTGTCAGAACAGAAGCGTTTCTGCTTTGACCCTGGCGTGTGTTGGAGTAGACAGCCACAGTTAGCGCAGGTGCTAATGGGGGCTGATTGTTCGTGCTTTATCGTAACGAAGATGTTCTTTCGGCGGCAGTAAGACTTGACTGTGTTTTCGGATATGCCGATATCGCCGGCGATAGAGGCGTAGCTTTCACCTTTGCCACGTAGGAATTCAATACGCTGTTTTTGTGCTGTAGTCATATGGTTTCCTCCGTTTCGGAGGGGAAATAAAAGATGCCCCTCTACTGCCTACAGACAGGAGAGGGGCATTTGCGTACTTGTGGTATGCATTACCTATTATTCCACGCCCAAAGCCTTAAACACGGCTTCTTGCGGGGTTGAGTAAAATATCAGGCTAAACGCACCGATGAGGTCTGCTGGAACTGTGCCGAGTTCGGTGGCGGACGTTATCGGTATCAATACCTTCTTCGCGCCGCTGTCGAGGCATACTTGCAGGACGCTCGCCAGTTCCTCGACCTTTAGTATCGTACCGCTAATACTGATTTCTCCCAATACAGCAAGGCTTGAAAGCGTCGGCTTGCTCAGAGCGCATGACGCAAGCGCAATCACGGTGGGCAGCGTCAGGAACTTTGTCATCCCGATGCCATTGAGATCCTGGTAGTTGATGATGTAGTCCTTGGTGGTCGTGCTGATAGAGTTGCTAATTTGCGAGCTGCTCGCTTTCAGAAAGTTGAACGCTGTGTTTGTAGCTTCTTTTGCCTCACGATCGGGGCCTAACCCCGTGCGTTCAAGCTTTCCGTTGCCAGGAAGCATCTGCGTTTCAAGACGATATACGCCTATCATTCCGTTTTTGCCTTGTGAGATAGTATATAAGTTACCTGGATTAGTCATCCCTTCAGGGATGATTTTGCCACCACCTTGTTCTGGCACAGCAACATAGTGTTCTTCAAAAGTCTCGTTATCGATATAGGAAAAATTCACATCGTAAAACTCCATGCCGCCGATTTTCTTGAGCTGCTCTTTTACGCGGCGGCGCATCTCTAGGGCGAAAGTCAGTATTTCCTTAATATCCTCTTTGCTGAACTCGCCATTCGGGTAGATCAGCTTAGCTAGGCCAGAAACGATCTTTCTGACGGCGATAACGTCTCGCTGGTTGAGGTTTGTTCCGAAACGAAAGTATTGGTCACAAACGTCGCCGAATGGCTCTTTTCGCATCTCACGCATAAACTCGGCAAGATAGTCTGTGATAAAGCCATAGTCATTGGTAAACGACTCGGGGCGATACTTCGGAATCTCCCAGCCCGGTATGTAGCAATGCATACGGTCGAGAAAGGCCGTATCATAGGCCATCGCTTCGGGAAATGGGTCAAACAAGTGCGAGGTCTTCAGTATCACCTCCACGCTTTGGTTGATGTTACCAACAAAGACCATCGAAGCAGAGGCCGCTTTTTCCTCTTTGCCTCTGGCAAAGGAACCGGAAGCCATGTAATCCTTCATGATTTGAATGCCGTCTTTATCTTTGAACGTGATGCCCGCCACCTCGTCAAAAGCCACACAATCCCACAGTCCTACAAGTCCTACGGTCTTGCTCGACATATTGTAGAAGAGGTTGGCGACAGTGGTCTGCCCACCGGAAACGAGGATGCTATTTGGTGAAATCTCCTTATACAAGTGGGACTTGCCCGTGCTGCGGGGGCCTAGCTCACAGAGATTAAAGTTGTTTTCGATGAGCGGCAGCATGCGAGCAAGTTGCAGCCACTTCTCTCGTTCGCTAAATCGGTCGCTTTCCATACCGGTGGAGCGAAGCAGTACGCTAATCCATTCGTCCTTAGTGAAAGCACGACGGCCATTCTTTATTTCCTCCATATCAATGTGCGGCATCTGAATTGGCGTGAGTTTTACAATTCTGATCGGCGTAGACTTCTTGTCTTCTTCGACGTACTCATACTCAAGGCCAACGATACACCAAATGCCGCCGCAAAGCAGACGGTCATAATTCGAAACATAACCTGATGAAATAGGTATGTCGCGAACACCGAGGTTTGAAAAATCGGCTTCGTAACGATCCAGCTTAATATTCAGGCCGACAGTGATGCGGTCGATAACCGTGTAGCTGCCACGTTCGCGCAAGCTAGACAGTACCTTTTGCGCTTCATCCGGGCGAACGAAATTATCAGAAAGGATTCGCTTGACGTTCCTTACGCCATCCTCAATTATCTTCGGGTCGTCAGAACTGCAATACTGCCCAAGCAAAAATTCCAGAACGTAAACAGGAACGTTCGCCCCTTCCTTGATTGCTTTGGTCAGATCTTTACGGACAATCTTGCCATCGAAATGTTCGCGCAGTTTCCTATAAATGATCTCATTCGCGTCGTCCGTTTCCGGCGCATAGCTTGTATTTTCTAAAACCATTGCGAACTCCTCCTTTTACAGATCAAACCCAAAGTCATCGGCAAACACTATGTCGATGCGGAACTCGACCTCTTCCGGTACATCCGTATCATTTGCAATAACAAGGCGATAGATTTTATTTTTAGTAAACTGCATTTGTTTTAACGTAAACCTTACGCGAAATAGGCGCTCGGAGGCGTTGCTGCTTGTTTTGTCGGCAATGACTGTCTGAGTGTCGCTGACGGGAACACCGACCTCGTCGGTGAAATGCAGCGTGTAACTGCTCGGCTGAACCTTTTCACCCACTGGCTGTTTTTGCAGGAAGTCAAGTGAGAAAATTAAGTTTGACACTTTGCGGCTTTCGGAAATCAGTGATAGCCCCGGGTTCTGAACCTCGACATATTGCTTATAACCAGAGCGCATACCTTTGTAGACGATAACCGGCACGACCATTTCCTGCAAACTGATGCCGCCGTGGACGTAGTTCTCGCCACCACCTTGAACCTTGAGGCGGACAGTATCTTGTGGAGCATAGCCTTTCATCGGGATGCCGCCAAGTTCACGCTCCGTTTTGACTGGCAAGAGGTATTCGGCAGACGTTTCAGGCGGCACAAGAGCGTAACGCCGACCCAGTTCGTATATCTCGCCGCTAAAGGTCTGGCGACTAATTTTCTGGCTTTCCTCAAGTGGTTTGTAAGTGTAGAGAAAGCCGTGGTCAGCGGTGATAACGATGTTGGTACCGCTAAGGTCGTTGACGATTATTTTGATGATAGCATTCAGCTCAGAGATAGCGGTATTGCAAGCTTCAAACACTTTTGTTTCAGTGGCTGGCTTGTCGCCAAGCGCGTCAATCGTATTGTGGTAAACATAGACGATTTCCTTACCTTGCACTAAGGTGCGACGTTCCGCTTTCTTCATTTGGAGCAAGTCTTTATAGGTGACGGCTAAGCTCTCTGGATTTGCGGTGTTCAAGATAGCTTCGCGGTTAACCGTGCTTCCTGTCGGATTGCCGTCAAGGGATACTTCCATTTTGTTGCTGACAGACAGTTCTTTCCCCGGAAGCAAAGCGGCCATACCTAACTTTGTAATGCTTGGAAATACCGCTTGCACCGCCTCAAGCGTGGACTTGCCCTTTGTTGTATGACCGAGAACTTCGGATAGTTCGGCGGCGACTTCAAAGCGAAGGGCATCGGAAACTACCACAAATACGCGGCTGCCCTTGCTCACGTTAGGAGAGACGTATCTGCGGTAAAAGTCTCGCTGTTTATTTATTTCAGACACATAGCCAAGGCAGTCCAAATCGCTCGCTATGGCATTAGTCCAACTCAGAGTGAGTTCTTTCAGAAACCACTCACGGTATAAGCCCTCAACCACATCGGAACACTTCTTCAAGGCGTCCTCAAGGAGTGTATGGGGTGTTTTCAGTGTATTTCCGAAAAAGTAATGAAAATGCCGATAATAGCTGTCCATATTGTAAGCATCGGTCGTATAGAGTTTCCAGATTTTTTCTGGCTCAACGAGGTGGAAGCCATCAATATGGGTAAGGTAAAACTCCTGCATCTTGGCGATATAATACAAGCTTTCAAAGTACTCATCAGTCAGGGTGTACCACCCTGCCGTGCGGCGGTTCTCCACCGTTTCAAGGATAGAATCAACCTTGATGACACGCTCGCTGATTTCTGCGTAGAAGCGTTTAAGAATACTCTCGTTGATTGCAGGAAGCGTGTCGCTTTTTAGCAGTAAGCTGATTTCTATCTTGTCGAAGCGGTCGGCAAGACGGAGTTCCTGCTCGACATGACGGCAGATTTCGTTTAAGTCTTCGCTGCCGTCGCTGCGCTGCCATTCGTGGATAAGCTGATAGCAGTACGCCTGGCAGGAATCAGTTACAAATCGTTCCAACCCGCGCAATGCGGAAGCGGGCATTGTCTGCGACAGGGATGTGATTAAGATATGCGAGGCGAGGTCGGTAAGCGGGCGGCCGTCCGCATTGGCATAGCCCGTGTATTTTTGAACCAACTGCCAGAACGCCTCGATATTGCCAAACTTGTCGATGTTGGTAAGTGAGGCATTGTTTTCTTTCTCCAAGCCTGCCGATAGTACGGCGATGATCACGTCTTGTGCTGTGCCCCCGTTTAGTCCGCAAAGCACTGCCATAATGTCAATATGTAGCTGTAATGGGGTTTGGTACGTTCTGCCGATTTTGCGAAGTTTTGCCTTACGGTCTTTGTTTTCAAGAAACTTGGTGTACAGCTTCATTGTCTTTCGCATAGCTGAAGATGGCTCGACGAGTAGTTCCTCCATCTGGATTGACACAAGATCAGCGCGGAATTCCTCGCTGTACAGCTTGATGTCAAGCAGCCAGTCATCTTTATGATCTTTCTCATAGGCGAGAGGGTCGTAGATGAGATAGTCGCTTGCGAGATCGTCCACCGCAAGCAGCTTCTTAGTCGCAAAGTTGTTTTTGCCCGTGAGTTTTACAATGCTCACATCAGGTAGGTTAAGTTCGTTTACCTGCTCGGCAAACTCGCCATCCTCGTCAGGCCAGAAGATGATTCGGCGTTTATGAAATTCAGGCAGAGGAGCGGCGAACCGCTCCGCAAGCCTTGATTGTATGGTTTCTGCCAACGTCGTATCCTCCATTAAATCTTCGCCAGTATATCTGCGAAAATCTCGTAATTCTTCTTCACGCCGTCATCAAGGTCTATCGCTATATTCATATCGGCGAGGTGGTGAACTTTTTCTTCGTACATGCTAATTTCCCGCGCCTGTTCGGACATTTTATCCTGCTGTTTTAGGAGCCTCGCACGTTCCGCACCAGTGGCGGTGTTCAGTGCAACCGCAATGTGTGAGAGCTGAGTGCGGTAACGCTCTTGTTGTTCGTGGACGTAGTCCGTGCGAAGCTTGGCGAGTAAATCCCGCGTGTAACGGTGCATATAGATGAGCGCCTTGAAGCCGTTCTTTTTGCCGCTATTGAACAGCCAATAAATCGGGCGTTTTTGATATGTCTTGCAGTGATCTTTATAGAAATCGTTTAAGAAATAATTCCGTATGACTTCACGGGGCGTTCCCTTGCCGCCCAAAGCGTCAGCGATGAATTTCAGATTTTCTTCCAGCGTGTCCGAACCATAGACGTTTTTGACAAAAGCAACGAGCCGCCCAGTAATATCATCGTCGAAATATTCGTCATCGCTGATAGGAATGATGTTGTCAACATCGGCAGCAAATATCTTATACGTACTCGCATCCCATTCGCCGCCCGCGTAGATAAGCCCCTCACAATCCAGCGAGTATCGCCCGAACATGCAGCCAACAGCGTAGCTGATCAGGCTGCGAACTTCGCGCGAAAGGTCGGCACGACGCACGGTCACGTCCTTGTCATCGACCTCCGGTGTGAGTTCGTCCGAGAGGCCGTAGATATCGATGAAGATGCGATTGAGTTCTTCCTCGTTGCGTTTAAGTGTTTGGAAGCGCTCCACACACTCTTTCTCCCAAGCGGAGAAAGCCGCTGCGACCGTTTTGCCGCAAATCAGAGGATGCTGCTTGAAATCCCATGAGGTTTCAAATGCGTCCCAGTCGGAGCGTGAGATGGAGATGTTGTCTGATGCAAGAGAATTTACGCAGTCAATACTCTCAATGATCACAGGTAATCTAGCTATATCCCCTTGATTGTAATTCAAAGTTTCGCTAAAAATTTTCAAATAGTACTGGCACAGTTTTGTGTTCAACATTGCAACTAAATACATAAGCGTTTTGTGCTCAGTAAACATTGCCATGCCAGCATTTGAAAATAAGTAGCCGTTGGGAAAATACCTTACAGAGAAAGCTCCACTTGATATAGCAGTCCAAGTTCCGCCTTCACGAAAATAGAACTGCTGATTCTGGGGTCTTGAACGTTGTTTTCCTTTATCGTCAACGAAATTTCTTATTTCGTATCCATCGTTATACCAATTTACAACATCGGCATTATTACCGTACCACTTTCTGTACTCACCGCCATTGTTATACGGAAACCACTTTGCTTTTTCTGTTTCAGAAGTGAACCCGATTTTAGATGTTTCGCACTCCCACCATGTACGAACAAAGCGATTAACATCACCACTAATTAAGCCTTGGCGAGGATTTGCGATATCAGAAAGTATCTTTGCTCTTTCAAAATTGCCAATTCCGCTCTCCCTCACCCAATACGCCACGGGGCTACCGGGTATCTTGGCGATGTTGTCGGCGAAGGCGATGTAGCGATATTTCCCACTCAAGAACGCTGCTTCTTTTTCATCCTGACTGCCAAAGTCAACCAAGCGGGCATATGTTCCCCTATACCCATTTGCATTCCCTGCAGATATCGCAAATGCTGTGGTCTGAACGACCTCTCCGTCGATTTCCTCAAACGCCCGCGCTCCAAGGTGAGCCATATTGATTATGCGCCATAACAGCTTGCCGCGTAGTTTTTCGTAGCTTGACAGGAACATCCAGGCGTGTTGCGTTATCATTGCCTGATACCCGTTCGGCTCCAGCAGTTCGCCGCACTTCTCAATGAACACGGCAAATAAATCACTTTTACTGTCGGGGTAGTTCTTTTTCACAAAATCCGAAATATTTGCATTAACATCAGCAATTTTACGATATGGCGGGTTGGTCACAACCACGTCGTATTTTTGCGCGAGCAGTCTGCGGAAGTTCCAAGTGTTCAGCTTTGTGTCATAACTGCTGTCAAACAGCGTCAATTGTTGTTCTTTTGGTTGTTCCGGCATCGGTTCGAGTTTGTCCACGCGCACGAGCGACCCGTACTCCATTCCATCCGCATAGCCCGTCGGTTCATACACCTGCGGGCGCACGCCAAGCGTCAAAATCCGGCGGTTGTACTGCCTGGCTTTCATCATCAGCGCGAAATAGGCGAGCTGATAGGCGCGGCGATCAATCTCCAACCCAAAGATATTCTTTTCGAGAATCAGCTTCGCCGCGTCGCGCTCAGAATAGCCTTCAGAGGTATAAATTTGCAGCAGCACGTCAAAAGCGTACACCAAAATATGACCGCTGCCCATGCAAGGGTCAATTACCTTGATGTCCTCTGGCGACTTTATAGCATTTTCAGTGCGTAGAACGCGCAAACGTTCTGCGACCTCCGGCGTTTGCTCTGCCTCGTCGATGTAGTATTCCCAACCTTCGCGAAGCGAGCTGTTGGGATGGGATTCCAGCCACAATCGCCCCAGAGAGTTCTCCACCATATAGCGCACAATCCAATCCGGTGTGAAAAGTTGAGTCGCGGCGGGGATATTCTCTTTCGTAATCTTGATTTTCTTCTTCAGGCCGTCAAACACCGCTTGCTTCGGCTCGGTGTTGTAATATTGGTACAGCCAGCCGATAATCTGCACCGTGTCGCGGAAATCTTCTTCTGGAATGTCCCTTACTAACCGACCGATAACACTCTCCAGTTTCAAAATGTTGTTCGGCAAGAGCATTTCGGTGTATGTACCCATGCGTTCAAACATTTCCGGCAAGAGCTCGTTCAGGGCGTTGCACTGCGTTAGGAGAAGGTAACGGTAGAGTTCCTCCGTAGCGTTGGAGTTGAGCAGTTCAGACACTTTTGTTTTATCCAAGCCAGGAAGATCGAGATGCAGTACATTCGAAAGGATTTCCGGATTGAAGTTACCGCTTAGGTCCGAAAAAACACGAATGTGCGTCGGCAAAAAGTCGTTGACTTCCATATAGCGCAGGGATACAAAGCGGTTGAACCAAGTATAGGCCACTTCCTCAACGGCTTGTGCATAGCCTGATTTTTGTATTTCAGCGACAAACGAGCGGCGTTGCCGCATCTCCTCGGCGGACAACACACGTCCAGAGATGACGGTGGCGTTCTCATCGCCGTAGCCTTGTTCGCTGATGCCGTATTGGAAGGCACGCTGTTTCACTTGTTCAATGAGTTCATTCCGTGCCCATATTGCGTATTTTTGAATGGCGTTTTTATTCATCAATGGCACCTCGCTTAGTTAATCTGTATGCTGTCGTTTGCCTCAAGCGTGTCGTACAACTTTTTGCGGATACCGTCCAGGTACTGTTCTACGTCCTCACGTGAGGTCAGCCGCTTGACAGGGAATACATCATAACGGCGTATTTGCGCGATTTTCTGTGGCTTAGGTTGTTCTCCACCTGCTTTGGGGGGCGTGGTTATTGCGTGCAGAATCGTTTCAATCCGCTTGCAAACTTGATCTTTATAGTTGAGCATCTGCATAATCATCGCATCAAGCACGGTGAGGCTTGTTGCATTGGTTGTTTTCTGCTTGTATGCGGTGAAACGGTCATCAGCTTGTTTTACTTCATCTTTTGCTCTGCCTCCGACTCCTGCCAGTGTATGGACATCGCCCATACACTGTGTGATGATGCCGAGAACTTCCTCTTTTTTCTGCGCAAGGAGCGTTCCGTAGGCTGTATTTACATCCTGCATAAGGTCGGGGAGGGCTTTGATCTTGGCATAGGGATTTGCCATCGTAAGGATAGATGATATCTCTTTTATCTTTTCAATGGCGTCAGCATCCGTAGCAAAATAGTCACGTTCGTTTTGCAAATCACGCTGCAACTGTCTGGCTGCGTCAAATATGGTACGTTGAGATTTGAAAAATGTCTCAATTTCCTCCATGTCTTCGGAGCTGTTATAAAGAGCCTCCTGTTTTGCAACCAAGCGTGTAAGCAGGGCTACGTTATCCCGCTTTTGCGAAAGGATATCGACGATCAGGTCGCGGGCGGTGATGACTACTTCTTTTTGCGGATAATAGTCATGGCTATATTTTTCAATGAGTTTTTCGTAGTGAGCAAGTCTTTGCTCAAGTGTGTCTTTTACACAGTTGATCAGACCGTCCTCGTCTTCGGGAATGCCCATCTGCCCGAGCCAATTGCGTAGGAAGTTGATACTCTTGCGTATCAGATCTTCGCTTGGTGCAATTCTGCGACTCACGCTAGCCTTTTCTATTTCTGACTTTTTGCGCAGGTAGGCAACAAGATTTCGGTCCTCCTTGCTCACAACTGCGCCGCCATAACGGATTTCGATCTTTTGCGCAACAATGAGCCTAGCCATAATGGCGGCGATATCCACTTCGCGCCAACCATACGGGATAGACTGGTAACGTTGCTGCACGTCGCCCATTGAAACGGGGACTCGGCTCATATAGCGTTCCTCAAGCCACTGGCTTACTTCATTTAGTGCAAACTCGTTATTTGCTCCTTGACCAGCAAAGCCTCCTTGCTCTGGTTCTCCGTTTAGCACTTTCAAAATATCGGCATCGCTTTCCCTGAATACATTTACAAAGTTCAGTTTGGAATATACACTTTCTATCAATTGTTTCAAGGCCTCATCAAGCTTGCCTTTCGCCTCGCTGTATTTAATATCAACCTTTTCGCCGCAAATAAAGAATGTGCCATCAACGATCGCTTTTTCTATCTGCTTTTTGGCGCTTTCTTCAAGCTTTCGGGCCTGTCCTTGGCGCTTGCGGATAATATCCTGTATGCTCTCAGGCAACTGAGATACGTTTTTCTGTTTGATGTATTTACGAATCTTTGCGGCAGTTTCGAGTTCTTCAAAGTATTGCACCGCGTTTGAAAGCAAGACAATCGTTTCGTTATTAGCTTGCGAATCCATGATTAGCTTTGCTTCAGGGGCAGTGTAATAGTCGCTGGCAACAGTGACGAAACGCAGGCGAACACCGCCTGTCGCTGAGCCGACGAGAGTTTCATCGATATATTGGTCGTAGGAGAAGTCGTACTTATTGTATTTGTATTTTTTAGAAGGATAGAGTTCAGAAAATATCGTTTGGCCGATGCTCGCAACGATCGTCGCGCTGTCAACAGTTGTGTTGCGGATGTCGATGGCGATGTCCTGCTCCTCGTCCGTTAGAAATGAGTAAGTGTCGCCATTGCGGGCGGCATAGTTCTGTGCTACCAAACGTTCCAGCGACATTGCTATTTCACTTCGGAGGTTTATCTTGTCCGTTTGAATGTCATCCACCATCAGAATGGCGATATTGTCGATGTTTGCCTTAATATCATCGATGTAACGTACGAGATAGAGCAGCTTTAAAACGCTCACGTCACGCTGTTCTAAGCCGTCGTGTTTATCTGCGGCGGTCTGGGCGCGGTCGATTACGCGGCGTATCTGGCTTTCAAGGAAGGTGTGCACAGTATCGTAGAACAGTGAGAAAGGCACGAGGGCATTATCATCTTTGCCTTGTACCTTCTGTGCTGCCTCTTGGAACCCGGAGAGCATAGAACGCTCGCCGCCGGAGAGATGTTTGCCGGCGTTGCCATGTTTGCGTATTTCGGCGAGAACCTTTTGAATAATGATGAATTGGTAAGGCACAAACGGGTAGGTAGCGGAAAATTCCGCGCCGTCGGCATAGCCCTTGATGTCCAGTACGGCGTCGTTAAATGTGAAGAGGTTTTTCAATACGGCGTGTTCCTTATCATAAACAAGCCGCAGAAGATTATCGGCATCTTCGGTTTTATCGAGGATACGCTTTTTGATAACCTCGTCCACCGAAGCAGAGGACAGGGACAGGCGGGTGTTGAAACGCCCCTGAATTTTAGAAAAATCATCGCCGCTGATTTTCACAACGGAATCAATGGCTTCTTGACTCGTCACCATAACCCAGACTTTGCCGAGGCACTTGCTGCCGACTTCCTCGACAATAGATTGCAGGTTTATCATTAGGTCGCCATCGTCGCCTATGTATTGACCTACCTCATCCACGCAGAAAAGAAGACGGAAGTCCTTGTCCTTGCTATCAACATAGGATCTGATTTCCTCGACCAACTGCTTGATGCTCATATCAGAATTTTCCTCGCCGTTGAACCAGTTGCGGGCAGCGGTTTCGCTCATGCCGAGGACACTTTGCAGAACCGAGACGATGTCGTCCTCAAAGAAAGCATAAGCAGAGCGGCTTTCCAACCACGATGCGCCGTTGACATCTTCAAACGCCTTACGGAAGGCCTCGGTCTTACCCTGTTGATCTACAAAACGCTCGAGCTTCGCTATTTTCAAGTCCTCGCCGTAAAAGCCAAGATGGTTGTAGAAGACCTTGGTGAAAACCCTTAAGACTGCCGTTTTGTCTTTGTTAATAGGCCCCTCGATGTCGATGTTAAAGAGAATAGACTCCGTGGGGATATTCGTGCAGCGGACGACAGTGGCATACATCATCGGGTCGTCGAATTTGTCTTTGAAAAAATCCACAGCCGTTCTGTCGCCGACGTTAGCATTTGATAGAAGGTAGGATAGCATTTTTAGGAAGTGAGATTTACCGCTTCCAAAGAAGCCGGAAATCCAGACGCCGATTTTGTCAGTGGGGTGATCAATGGCTTTAGAGTAGTTGTCAAAAAAAGTACTGAAATGGCGACGAAGTTCCCGGGTAATGATGTACTCGCCAAGTTCCTGTACGAGGCTTTTCTCGTCATCCTGCGCCACTTTGATAACGCCGTTGATATCGCGGTTGATGTCCTTTTGGAACATACTTTGAATCTTCATGTGCTTTCCCTCCGGTTAAAGTAAGTTGAACGCCCGGTAATAGTTCCCGTCATGGAACTTTTTGAACAGGATTAGGCTTTGTCCGTTAAACTCTCCAGGATAAAACATCACAATGGGTATATCCGAGAATGCCTGCTGCATACTGTCGAGCATCTTATGTGACCTCATAAAGGGATACACTTTTCCAACGCCTGTCAAAAACAGCACGTCACCATGTTTGTGCGGCTCATATTTCATCTTGTCAAGGAATGCCTTTTCAGTGGCGTTTTTTTGTAACTGAGCGAGGAGGTAGTCCTTGCCTTTTTTTTCTTCCATATCGGGCACTTTATCAAGCACACGCTTCTCTTCTAAAATCTCAAGCAGAATCTTGTACATATCCCGCTCTATGATGCGATAGTCATCCGACGGAGTGTTGACAAGGCGGTCAATGTAATCCCTGACGACTAACTCGTGTTGCGGTGCGTATGTAAAGACATGTATCCCGACCTCGTTCGATAGCCCCTTGTTGGCAAGGAATTTTGCATCGGAGATTCGTGCTTTGATTTTATCTAACTCTTGTTTAATGTCTGCCATAGTCATACTCCTATCTGAAACAGTTAAACGCTGGGAGGGCAGTCAAGTCGTTGTTTTCGCGGATGCCGCATTCCAGTTCCGCACTGATAAAGATGGGGTTCAGTTTATGAGCCCGGAAGCTGTCGAGCATCTCCGTTTCAATCAGGCATTTGGTCAGTACTTGTTTCAGTTTCGTTATCGTTTGTTCGCTCCAAGAAGCGATACTATCGTTCTGTTCCCGCAGTCGCGAGAAAAATACGTTGATGTCCTTTTTGGTGTAGGAGAAATCATGCTGGCGGTACTTCTCGCCGATGATATCAGTCATAAACTCGCGGGTAAGGCGGTTATATCGCATCATTGCATAGAGATTTATTTGTTTTGCCACTTCGACAGGCGCATTCGCTAATTCGTAGACCAGTTTCTCGTTGCCCAGGGAGATGATTCTCCGGTGGCAGGCTCGTGCTAATTTTGATATCTTTCGTTCGGTCGGGTACTGGAACAAGTTGTCCTTCTTTATATATTTAACTATTTCGTCGATTGGTTTCCCTTCAAGGTACTGCTTGGCGACAATCCTCATTTCGTAGAAGAGAAACTGTTCCGCAGTTAGGCTGCCAGTGTACGGCATAGTGATGTCCATAATGCTTAACCACCTTCTTGCATGCTGATGGAATTAGTGTCATTGGCATTTTATTCAATCTCAGCGCTCTTGCCGCTATCTACCCAAGAGTCCACTTCCGAAATTTTGAACTTGTACTGTTTGCCAATCCGCCGGTGAGGAATGGCGCCTTTCTTAATCCAGTTTCGGATGGTGTCTTTACTTACGCCGAGATGCTCGGCAATCTCTTCAAGGCTTGACCATTTTTCAGGTTCATTGGACATTTATTTTTCCTCCTAATGCTATCTTGCACTAAACATATCTAAGTAGAGCATATCAAATATTGAATTACAACTGTTTTGTTGATTTTGATATGAATTAGTATGAAAAACTGGGGCTGAAATTTATCTTATTCATGAACTACAGCAAATCAATCAGGCTGTCGTTCTCAGTCTTTTGTTTTGCGGTGAGTTCCTTCAAGTATCGCCGGGTGGCATGATACTGCTTTTTAAAGATAAACTTGTCATCGTTTAACTCGTCTAACAGTTCGACGTATTCTTCCGGATTCTGGCGGACTTCAGCGACATTAAAACGGCATACATAGCCCACGTCCTCTTCGGTTTCCTCAATATCAATCTCTTCATTGTGTTTATTAAAGATCGTTTCCTGTCGTATACGGGTGAGTCGCTCTACTTCGAGGGATTTATAATAAGGCAACTCGGTTAGAAAATGAGCGCCCCCTTTAAAACCGCTTTTTTCAAGGGCTTTGCTAAAGATGAATAAACGAGGTTCAAGAAACCGCGAACGCCTGAACTGGAATTCACGCTCGGAAGAATAGGTTATCCTAGGATACATTTCTTCAAGAAACGTCCAGTATCCATCGGCCCTGTCGCAGTTATCGAATAACGCGGTTAAAAACGGGAGAAAAATATATTCTTCTACTTTTTCAGTAATCATGTCATACAGCATATCAAAGGTACCGTCGCCGTACATACGTCGTTGGTGTTTCTCAAAAAAGTCGCCGAGTTTAGCAATAAACTTATCCTTCTGTTTAGAAAAGAACAATGCGCAGAAATATTCTTGGAATGACCGATGAGTGAAGTGATAACGATCGCCTTCGAAATACATCAGACACAAATTCGAGCAGAGATCTTCAAGGAAGTCGCGAGCAGTGGTTTTCTTATCATTTGCTGTTACCCTCACATTGAGTACGTTATAATATCCGGCAAATTCATCGGGAGTCAGTTCGAATTTTTCATCATTGTAAGAGCGGAAACACAACTCTGCAAAGTAATCTGCAAAAGCGTCAACTGACAGCCCAGTTTTTAATGCGCGTCTGTACGCACCTTTGCTAGCATCATGTCGCTTTGCCAGGACCTCAAATGCTTCTCTATAGAAGACGTGCATCTTGGAAGGCACTTCGGCAAACTGCTCAAAGGTCAAAAGCATAATTGTTAATAACAATGGATTCTCAGTAAATGAACGATGCGAACGGAAAAGAGTCTTTTCCAAAGCCGATTGAAACTTCTTTTTTATAGCTGGTTCATCGGGACGAAACTCCAACCTATCTATTAATTGCATGGCTTGCCGTGGATGAAAAGGCATCAGCCTCAATAAGCTAAAGCGCTCATAAGAAACAAAAGATTGGAACGGACGCGAAGAAAGTACAAACATGTTTTTTGAATAATTGTCCGTTAATGCCTCTAGTTCACGCTCAAACCTCTTAGTGTAAGCGGCTCCAATTTCATCTAATCCATCAAACAGAAGTAAGCAGGAACCATTAACAAGTAATTGCTCAAATTGGTCAGGAGTAAAGCTGCTATCAAATATGCGAATTTTGGAGTATGTATAGTCGAACAGTGTGGTAACTGTTTCATCATAATCTTTTAAAGGAACAAAGACGGGGAACAGCTTCAGGTCGTCAAAATTTGCTATGGCATTCAGCATAAGATGCCGCATCATCATTGATTTTCCGAGTCCGCCAGTACCGCAAATTATAGAAAACTTTGTGAGATTAGCAATGGTAGCAACGGTCGCTCCTTCAATTCGGCAGACGTTTTGTTGATGCCGAACATTCCGACTGCTCATTGTCCCGTATCTAATCCCATTACATATATAAAAATCGTAAAAAGGCTTTGGTTGGTCATTGTACAGTAAGGTCTTTATTGTGCTGTATTTGTTTTCGGCGTTGCGAAGATAGGTATAAACGTCTGGCATTATGAACTTTTGAAGGGTTGCTGCCGCCTGTTCTTCTGCAGTCTGCGATTCGGTGGTCGAATTGACCGGGGCGACATATTCATCGCATTCCACCTGCAACTCTTGTGAAATTGTCGATCCATCTATACCTGCATAGCGACCTTGAACCAGTGGATGTTGCCAAGCGGAAATAGTCGCCGCTCCGATACTGTTATCTTTTCGTTCCGTTACGATAAACTTCCATACGCTCAATAGAAACGCAGGAAGATAGACTTCGGTTATTGCTATAAGCCTGCTCTTATCAACAAGTGAACCGTTTTTGCACACTGCAAACTGGGTTGTAGCCGGGATGCTAATATCATCACGTATAAGTTCAATTAGCCGTTTGACAAGAAGAACGTGGTTCTGTGTAGTCGTGCTGATGTCTATAAACTGGCGTGCAAATGCCGTCGCCTTGTTTAGTTCAGTGGTGTAGTCTGTCGTCAAGCGTGTTAAGAACGCCGTTACGACCATCTTATTTTCGAATTTTAGGTCATCCGGCGTAAGGGTGGCACACTTTTTGTAGTTGGTAGTATATGTATTAAACGTGTCGCCGGCGGGTTTAATGTAATCAGGCTGCACAAGCTCTACAAGTCCGAACAGCACATCAGGCTCTCGGAAGCTGTCAGTTGCACCGAGGGTACGTTGGCGGCGCGATGCGGTGGGCTTCCTTGATTGCAGAATCTGCGTGAGGAATGTACCGCCGCAAAGAACAGGGGATGGATTGTTTGTCATGTTTTTGCCTCCGTAGATAACAATTAATCTTATTAACGCTATTAACCTTATCATTTCTGGACGTTAACCCTATCAAGATTTAGATGGTCCTTGTGAGTAATCACAAGGGCTATTTTTTTTTGCCCTGCATGAATTCCGACAATTGCGAATTGTTCCTATCAATTCATTGTAACGCCAATAAATTCTGCTGTCAATTTCAGGATATTCAGCTGCGGAGGAAAACGCAATGCCAATCATTACCCCTTACGTTCGGCCGCCGCCTTGAGGGACAAGGACCAACAAGTCAAAACGCCCACGGTTCGGACAAACCCCAAAATCTGAAAACCAAAGGAGCCAAAAGCATGAGTAAAAAATCATTTAAACCTACGCCAATTCCTCGCCGCACCAAAGCTGGCGATACAATGCGGTATTACCTCTTATCGGAGGATGGCAAGCAAGAAACCGAAGTCAAACGGGCGGAGTGTTTGGCCCGCGCGGAAGCCCCATGCAGTAAATTTCCTCAGCGTTGGTTTGTGGATGAGGAAGCGGGCATTGTTGTGCGCTTGCCTCGCAACCAAGAGGGGGAAGATCTTGCTCGCGACAATATGCGGTTCATTTGGCGTGAAGCCAAGCACATCGAGCGAAATTGCTCCTGTGTTCTTAAAGGCACAGATAAATGTCAAGGATGGAAGCCCGATGCAGACGGCTTGGTGAAGTGCGACTGGTGTCAACTCCCCAATCGAAGGCGCACGGTTGAACTGGATATGCACTTCCAGCGAGAGGACGGTGGCGAAGGGGACGGCCCCAAACCTCAAATTGAACTCGCTGACTCGAACGACTTCCAGTCGGTGCTAGAGGAAAAAGCGCTGCTCGATACGCTCTATGCCGCGCTCGCAACTCTCGCTCAAGAAGACCTTGATCTTATAAAGGACATCTTCTGGCACGGCAAGACGGAGCGTGAACTTGCTCCTGTGCTTGGCTTGAAGGAACCAAAGAGCGTCAATAAGCGCAAGCACCGCATTCTTGAATTTCTGCGGAACAATGAAGCCCTGAAAGAATTTTTCGGATAACCAGCCGGGTACGCAAACCGCCTTTTGCCGTCTGTAAAGGGTGAGGGGCGGCAAAGCGTCCCGGAAACGGAGGTAAATAGTATGGAAACAAAGGACCAAAACACAGATGGGGAGTTGCGCGATGACGGTCTTAATGAGGAGCTCGCAGGCATTCTGACCGCGATAAGCATCGTGTCCAAACGCCTCGCTCAAAAGCTGCTCGTGCTTCAAAGGCGTGACGAGGTAAGCGAGAACGGAGGTAGCCAAGATGAGCAAGATAAGTGAGATCGACCGTTGTATCGGCGAACTGCGGACTGCCGCACAGTCTCTTGCGGCGGTGGCGGACAGCCTGACGGCGCTCTTAGCGGCAAACGCAGCTCCGGCAGTCGTGTTTACGCAGAGTGGCAATGGCCAGACGGAACATGCCGATACGGCCCATAGCAAAGTGACAGATAGAAAGTCGTCCTCCGCGCCAAAGCCCAAGCCCGTCACCTTGGAGCAGGTGAGGGCCGTACTCGCAGAAAAGTCCCGCCGCGGTCACACCGCCAAGGTTCGAGAACTGTTGCAAAAGCATGGCGCGGCAAAACTGTCGGAGATTGACCCGGCGCAGTTTGAAGCCCTGCTTAGTGAAGCCGCCGCTATCGGGGGCGGGGAGGAAGAAGATGGGTAAGCATGCGCTTCTTTCTGCTTCTTCAAGCCACCGCTGGCTGAGCTGCCCGCCATCGGCACGGCTATGCGAGCCATATGAAGACAAAGGTTCGGCTTATGCTGCTGAAGGCACGGACGCTCATACCCTGGGCGAGTACAAGCTAAAAACCGTGCTCGGCATCAAGGCGAAAGATCCGACCACCAAGCTAACCTACTACTCCGAGGAGATGAACGAGTGCGCCGACGGCTACTCCGCCTATATCCTCGAGTTGGTGGAGACGGCAAAGAAGTCTTGTGCCGATCCGGTGGTGCTGATCGAGCAGCGGCTGGACTTCTCCAAGTATGTGGAAGGCGGCTTTGGTACCGGTGACTGCGTGATTATCGCCGATGGCACCTTGCACATTTGCGACTATAAACATGGCGCTGGGCTCCTCGTTGACGCTACCGACAACCCGCAGCTGAAGCTGTATGCCTTGGGAGCATTGGAATTATTCGACGGCATCTACGATATCAACGAGGTTCGTATGACCATCTACCAGCCGCGCCGCAACAACGTCAGCACCCACACGGTTTTTAAAGAGTCCCTTTACCAGTGGGCGGAGGAAGTCCTAAAGCCCACAGCCGAAATCGCCTATGCCGGTGGCGGCGAATACCACTGCGGCGAGTGGTGCCAGTTTTGTAAGGCAAAGTATGAGTGCCGAGAGCGGGCCGAGCGGAACCTGGAGCTTGCAAAACTGGAATTCAAACGCCCGCCCTTGCTAGAGGACGACGAGATTGAATCCATCCTCGGCAGGATAGAGGCTCTTGTTTCTTGGGCTTCCGATATAAAAGACTACGCGCTACAAGCCGCCCTCAGCGGCAAGCGGTGGTTCGGTTGGAAGCTTGTCGAAGGCAAAAGTAACCGCAAATATGTCAATGAAGACGCGGTGGCCCAGAAGGTGCAAGCCGCGGGCTACGATCCCTACGAGCACAAGGTGCTGGGGATCACCGCCATGGAAAAGGCTCTCGGCAAAACCAAATTCTCCGAACTGCTAGGAGACCTGGTCGAAAAGCCGCAAGGCAAACCAACCCTTGTGCCGGAGGGGGATAAACGTCCGGCAATCCATACTGCCAAAAATGATTTTATGGAGGTAAAAGACAATGGCTAATCAGACAATGAACCGTAAAAACCAGAACCCTGTCCCGAACCCCACAAAGGTGATCACCGGTGAAGTCAGGCTCTCTTACGCCAACTTGTGGGAACCGAAGTCCATCAACGGCGGCGCGCCGAAATACTCGGTGTCCCTCATCATCCCCAAAAGCGACATCCGCACCATCGCCAAGATTAAAGCGGCGATAGAGGCGGCGTACCGCGAGGGCGAGACGAAACTAAAAGGAAACGGCAAAACCGTCCCTGCGTTGTCCGCCCTTAAGACCCCGCTCCGCGATGGCGACACGGAGCGCCCGGATGACGAAGCCTACGCCGACAGCTACTTTATCAATGCCAACAGCGGCACTGCGCCCGGCATTGTGGACAGCGCCTGCGAGACCATCTTGGAGCGTTCCCAGATTTACAGCGGTGTATACGCCCGAGCCAGCATCAATTTCTACGCTTTTAACAGCAACGGCAACAAGGGAATCGCCTGCGGGCTAAACAACATCCAGAAATTGCGCGACGGTGATCCGCTCGGCGGTAAGTCCAGAGCTCAGGATGATTTCGCCATCGACGATGATGAAGACTTCCTCAGTTAAATACGAGTACACAGATTGCGGAGGGCGGCGGGAAACTGGCCGCCCTTTTGTGTTATGGAGGGCTTATGAAAACCATCAGCATTGATATTGAAACCTTTTCGTCTACGGACCTAAATAAGTGCGGCGTCTACAAATACGCCGAGGCACAGGACTTTGAAATTTTGCTGTTTGGATATTCCGTGGACGGCGGTGCGGTTCAGGTGGTGGACTTTACCGAAGGAGAGACGCTCCCGCCGGAAATCCTCGACGCCCTGACGGACGGCAGTGTGCAAAAATGGGCCTTTAACGCTACCTTTGAACGGATCTGCCTGTCGCGCTATTTGTCGGATCGGGGCATTGCGCTCGACCCATTTGCTGATAACCATGTATCATCCCCGAGCCGCGGCAAAGCGAAATACGTACGTCCCGAATCGTGGCGGTGCTCTATGGTCTGGTCGGCGTATGTGGGGCTGCCCCTTTCCCTGGAAGGCGTAGGCGCGGTCATGGGCTTAGAGAAACAGAAGCTGACTGAGGGCAAAGAGTTAATCCGATATTTTTGCAAGCCTTGTGCGGCAACCGCGGCCAATGGGCAAAGAACACGGAATCTCCCTAAGGACGCCCCCGAAAAATGGGCGGCGTTCAAGGCCTATAACAAACGGGACGTGGAAGCGGAGCGGTCCATACAAGCACGGCTCGCAAAGTTTCCTGTGCCGGATTCGATCTGGGACGAATATGTTCTCGACCAAGAAATCAACGACAGAGGGGTGATGGTGGATAGGATTCTCGTCAAAAACGCCATCGCTGCCGACGCTCGTTCTAAGGCGGAACTTACTTGTTTGATGAAGGAAATCACGAAACTCGATAACCCGAACTCTGTGGCGCAAATGAAAGGATGGCTTGCCGGCCAAGGACTGGCAACAGACACTCTCGATAAAAAGACGGTTTCAAAGCTGCTCCAGACTGCGCCGGAACCCCTCGGGCGGGTGTTGTCGCTGCGGCAGCAGCTCGCAAAGTCGTCGGTCAAAAAATATCAGGCCATAGAGAACGCTGTTTGCGCCGATGGCCGCACTCGCGGGATGTTCCAATTTTACGGAGCCAACCGAACCGGTAGATGGGCTGGGCGTTTGATTCAAATGCAAAATCTCCCGCAGAACCACCTGCCGGACCTTGAGGAGGCGCGGGCTTTGGTGCGTGCCGGCGACGTTGCCGCGTTAGAAATGCTCCATGATTCCGTGCCCGAAGTGCTGTCGGAGTTAATACGCACGGCGTTCATTCCTAAGCCTGGCACGAAGTTTGTGGTAGCGGATTTTTCGGCCATCGAAGCCCGAGTCATTGCTTGGCTTGCTGGGGAGCATTGGCGCAATGAGGTGTTTAGGACGCATGGTCAAATTTATGAAGCCTCCGCAAGCCGGATGTTTCACGTGCCGATGGAGGAAATCACCAAAGGATCGCTTCTTCGGCAAAAAGGCAAGGTAGCCGAATTGGCGCTTGGCTATGGTGGCTCCGTTGGCGCGCTCAAAGCGATGGGGGCGATCGAGATGGGGTTAGAAGAAGAGGAGTTAAAGCCGCTGGTCACGGCATGGCGAGCATCTAACCCCAACATCGTCCGGCTCTGGTGGGACGTAGATAAAGCAGCGATGACGGCAGTCCGAGACCGAACGGTCACAGAAACTCATGGCATACGTTTTGGCGTGCAGAGCGGCATCCTTTTTATCACGTTGCCATCGGGACGGCGGATCGCCTATGTGAAACCGCGAATCGGCGCTAACCAGTTCGGTTCGGACTGCGTGACCTATGAAGGCGTGGGAGCTACGAAAAAGTGGGAACGCCTTGAAAGCTATGGCCCCAAATTTGTGGAGAACATTGTGCAGGGCGCAAGCCGCGATCTTCTCAGCTTTGCCATGCAGCAAGAACGGTGCTCAGACATCGTTATGCATGTTCACGACGAAATGGTCATTGAAGCTGACATCCAGATGTCCACCAAGATTCTCTGTGAAAAGATGAGCCGCACACCGCCTTGGGCGAAGGGCCTTATACTCTGTGCCGATGGCTACGATTGCCCATTTTATAAAAAAGAGTAGTGGCCTGGTACGCAAATCAGTGCCTCCTGTCTGAAGAAGGTGAGAGGGACACAGAACCTCTCGAAAATACAATTTACAGGAGGTTCTTTATGATTAACGGACTGCAAGTGTTCTCTTACGAGGGGATCGAAATTCGAACCGTCGAGTTGGGCGGTGAGCCTTGGTGGGTGCTCAAAGACATCTGTGATGTGCTGGAACTTAGCAACCCTAGTATGATTGCCGACCGTCTAGACGAAGATGAGAAGCAAAAAGTTGACCCTAAACAATACTTAGGGTCACGCAGCAATGAACCTGTGACGGTCATTAGCGAAAGCGGTCTCTACAATGTGATTCTGATCTCGCGAAAGCCCGAAGCGAAAAAGTTCAAACGCTGGATCACACATGAGGTGTTGCCTGCAATCCACAAGCACGGCGCGTATGTTACGTCCGCCAAACTGGAAGAGATGATAAGCGACCCCACTGCCTGGATTAAATTGCTGAGCGCCCTAAAAGACGAACGCGACGCCAAGGAGCGCCTTCAACTGGAGGCCGCCCAAAACGAACCCAAGGTCGTCTTCGCCAATGCCGTATCGGTCTCGAGTGGCACCATCCTCATTGGAGAACTGGCGAAAATTCTTAAAGGCAACGGCATTGAAATCGGGCAAAACCGTTTGTTTGAGAAACTGCGCCAGGAAGGCTATCTCATTAAGCGCCAAGGCACGGACTACAACGCCCCGACGCAAAGGGCCATGGAGTTGGGGCTATTTCGGGTCAAGGAAACTGCCATTACCCACTCGGATGGTCATGTCACCATCAGCAAGACCACCAAGGTTACCGGTAAGGGACAGCAGTATTTCATCAATCTGTTCCTGGGGAGGGGCGGCGATGGAAAGATTTAACGCCGAAGGCTATCCAGACCCGACCGCCTACAAAGCACTAACGGCGATCGAACGCGAAGAAAGGGCGAAGCAATACCTCCCGCTCGTTTACATTGCTTCGCCCTTTGCAGGAAACACGGAGCGCAACACGGAGCGGGCGAGGGGATACTGCCGGTTTGCGGTCAGCAAGGGGTGCATTCCTCTTGCGCCGCATCTTCTCTACCCGCAGTTTATGGACGACGATGACAGAGAAACCCGTGAACGGGGAATCTTCTTCGCGTTGGTGTTGCTGGGCAAATGCGATGAGCTATGGGTGTTTGGCGAGCGGATCAGTGAAGGCATGGAGCGAGAAATTGCAAAAGCGAAAAAACGCAATATGCCAATCCGCTATTTCAATAGTAAATGCGTGGAGGAATCCGCAAATGAATGAATGCTGCGTAAAAATCTCCGTCTGCAACCGCAAGACGGACAAACGGTATAAAAACCAAGAGCAAACGTGGGGCTATCTAATCGAGCGCAACCGCACTCCGCTTCGTACCACAGAGACCGCCGAGGAATATCCCAAGATGGCCAAACAACGGCGCGACGACGCCAAAGACCACGGCGGCTTTGTAGGTGGCTGGTTAAGTGGCGGCGTTCGCAAGAACGGCAACGTGGTCAGTCGTTGGATCGGAGCGCTCGATGCCGACAACATACCCGCCGGCATGGACTTTCCTCTCCTGGTGGAACTGGCGCTGCCGGATACGGCGTATTTCCTCTATTCTACCCACAGCCATATGCCGCAGACTCCGAGGTTCAGGCTTGTCATCTTGTTTGGGCGCGAGGTCACTGAAGATGAGTATCCTGCGGTGATGCGGATGGTGGCCAAAGAGATCGGCATGGACTACTTCGACGACACCACCTATCAGGCGAACCGCATGATGTATTGGGCATCCTGCCCCTCAAACGGGGAGTTCGTGTTTTGGGAGAATGCTGGCGCGCCGCTAGACCCAGATAAGTACCTTTCTATGTACGTTGATTGGCGCGATGCGAGTCAGTGGCCTGTTTCAAGTCGCCAGTCGGAGGTTGTGAAACGGGAAATCGGCAGACAGCAAGACCCTCTGGAAAAGGACGGCGTGGTTGGGGCGTTCTGCCGCGCCTACGGGATCGAGGCAGCGATGGAAAAGTTCCTGCCTGATCTTTATGAGCCGGCTTCCGTAGAAGGGCGCTATCAATATAGAGCCGCCGATTCGCTTGCCGGCGTTGTGGTCTACGAGGATAAATTTGCCTATTCCCACCACGCTTCCGATCCGGCCGGCGGCCGACTGCTGAACGCTTTCGACCTTGTACGTATCCATAAGTTCGGAGACCTTGAGGAAAAAGCGTCGTTCAAGGCGATGAGTGAATTTGCGGTAAAGGATGCCGCGGTGGGAGCGGTTCTACTCGAAGAACACCGCCAACGGGCGGCTGCAGACTTTTCGGGCGGCGACGACTGGACAAAAGGGCTGACACGTAACAAGCAAGGCGAACTGGAGAACACGCTTGGGAATCTGCTCTTGATCCTGTCGGGCGATGAAGCCCTTGCAGGCATCCGCTTTAACCGGATCGCCAACCAGATATATGCCTATGGTCTGCCTTGGGAGCGTCGGCATCCTTCTTGGCGCGAGGCCGACACCGCGCAGCTTGTGGCCTATGTGGACTTGCGCTACGGAGAGTTCACGGCCAGGAACTACGAACTGGCACTTACTAAGGTTGCCGACGATCGCGCCTACCATCCCATCCGCGACTACCTTGATGCGCTGCCGCCTTGGGACCAAACCCCACGAGCCGATACGCTTTTCATCGACTACCTGGGAGCCGAAGACACGCCGTACACTCGTGCGGTTACGCGCAAAACGCTAGTGGCGGCGGTGGCCCGCGTGAAACGCCCCGGTATCAAGTTTGACAGCATCCCTGTTCTTAACGGCAATCAGGGTATTGGGAAGTCCACCCTCATCGCCCGCCTGGGGCGCGAGTGGTACTCTGATAGTCTTTCCATATCGGATATGAAGGACAAAACGGCCCCTGAAAAATTGCAGGGAAACTGGCTGCTCGAACTGAGCGAGATGGCGGGCATTAAGAAAATGGACGTGGAAACCGTGAAATCCTTCGCCAGCCGTATTGATGATAAGTACCGCCCCTCTTACGGGCGCGTGGTGGAGAGCCACCCAAGGCAGTGCATTATCATCGGCACTACGAATAGCGACGGCGGCTTTCTGCGAGACGTTACCGGCAATCGCCGCTTCTGGCCGATCCGGGTCACGGGTGGCGGCACGAAACGCCCCTGGGATTTTAATGACGAAGAAGTCGAGCAAGTCTGGGCCGAAGCGATCGCTCTATTTGAGAGCGGCGAGGAACTGTATCTTAAGGGCGATGTGGCAGAGCTCGCGGCAGACGAACAGCGCAATGCCATGGAAAACGATGACCGCGAAGGCTTGGTGGCAGCGTACCTTGAGACCCTGCTTCCGGATAACTGGGATGATATGGACCTGTATCGACGCTTAGAATACCTGCGCTCCCCTGAGGACCCGACAAAGGCGAAGGCCAAGGTGCGCCGTGAGCAGGTCAGTAACATCGAGGTTTGGTGCGAGTGCTTTGGGCGTGGGCGCGACTCCATCAAAAAAGCGGACTCCTACGAGATTGAAGCCATCATTAAAAGCATAGGCGGTTGGGTGCGGTACGCCGGTGGTAAGACCGGCAAGAAGAATATCCCGCTCTACGGCATCCAGCGGGTCTATGTGCGAGAGGAATAAGTTAGGCGGGGTTTGCCGATGGTGCCAGTTAAGGCTACGGCACAGCATATGGGCACGGTCGCAAGCCCCGACTACGCCTATAAAGAAGGCTCGTTGTGCCGTTATTGCCCATAAAAAGCTACTCCTTTTTACTGTGTATGTAGTAGGTAGGAATAGGAATGGTCAGGCGCGTGTATATGCGCGCGTAGGATTTATAGACACGATGGGAATAACGGCAATCTGGGCAATGGGCAAATGGAGGTGCGCATGCGAGAAAAAATACTAGAGCGCAAGCTCACGGCGGCGGTTAAGGCAATGGGAGGTATCGCGCCTAAGTTTGTAAGTCCTGGCTTTGATGGGATGCCCGACCGTCTGGTGCTTTTGCCTACTGGAAAGTGCGGCTTTGTAGAAGTGAAGCGCCTTGGAGAGAAGCCTCGCCCGTTGCAGGTGGCGAGGCATGGGCTGCTCCGGCGGCTTGGATTCAAAGTATATGTCCTGGATCAAGCGGGACAGATCGAAGAGGTGCTTCGTGAAATATCAACCACATAGCTATCAGAAATACGCTGCGGCGTTCATTGAAGAGCACCCTGTTTCTTGTCTGCTTTTGGATATGGGACTAGGTAAGACCGCGATAACGCTCAGCGCCATAAACAATCTGCTGTTCGACAGCTTTGAAGCCCATCGCATTCTGGTTATCGCCCCTCTTCGCGTCGCCCGCGACACTTGGCCGGCGGAACTGCAAAAATGGGAACACCTCTTCGGCTTGCGGTTTTCCGTGGTGGTTGGGACGGAAGCCGAGCGCAAGGCGGCACTAGGGAAAAGGGCCGACATCTACATCATTAACCGCGAGAACGTGGAGTGGCTTATTGAAAAAAGCGGACTGCCCTTCGACTTTGATACCGTGGTGATCGACGAGTTATCATCGTTTAAGTCCCACCAAGCGAAGCGGTTTCGGTCCTTGATGAAAGCGCGCCCGAAAGTGAAGCGCATTGTGGGGTTAACAGGAACTCCGAGCAGCAACGGTTTGATGGATTTGTGGGCGCAGTTTCGGCTTTTGGATATGGGGCAGCGCCTCGGAAGGTTCATCGGGCAGTATCGTGCGAACTACTTTGTTCCTGATAAAAGGAGCGGACAAGTCGTCTTCACCTATAAACCTCTGCCGGATGCTGAACAACGGATATACGACAAAATCGCCGACATCACCATCAGCATGAAGTCTACGGATCACCTAGAGATGCCGGAACTTCTATCGGTGCAGCACAAGGTGAGATTATCGAAACCGGAGCGGGAGCGGTACGAGGAATTGAAACGCGATCTCGTGCTCACCTTGAGTAGCGGCGAAGTGACTGCTTCTAATGCCGCCGCCTTGAGCGGTAAGCTGTGCCAGATGGCAAACGGGGCGGTCTATGGCGACGAAGGTGCGGTTGTTGAAATCCATGACCGGAAACTGGATGAACTAGAAGACCTTATTGAACAGGCAAACGGCAAGCCGGTGTTGGTTGCCTACTGGTATCAGCACGATAAAGCAAGGATTGCCGAGCGTCTGCAAACGCTGCGCATCCCCTTCGCCCATCTCGATAAGCCCGATACCCTCATGAAGTGGAACAACGGTGAACTGCCGGTAGCTTTAATCCACCCTGCTTCGGCAGGACATGGCTTGAACCTTCAAGGCGGAGGCAGCACGTTGATATGGTACGGTTTGACATGGAGCCTGGAATTATATCAGCAGACCAATGCCCGCCTTTGGCGGCAGGGTCAGTCAGCCGCAACCGTCGTCATCCACCATATCCTGACCGAGGGCACCATCGACGCGCAGATTATGGCGGCGCTATCGAAGAAGGATAAAACCCAAGCCAACCTGATTGCCGCAGTCAAAGTAAACTTGAGACAATCTTTGGAGTCGAAAAGCGCCAATCCGAGGGAAGGTATTTTAAAAATCGGAGGTGCGTTATGAAGCCTAAATCCGTATCGGCAAAAGAATTCCTGCAACAGGCGCGG
This sequence comes from Anaeromusa acidaminophila DSM 3853, assembly GCF_000374545.1. NCBI lineage: Bacteria > Bacillati > Bacillota > Negativicutes > Selenomonadales > Sporomusaceae > Anaeromusa > Anaeromusa burkinensis. Next base: position 7,407 of record NZ_KB894610.1, on the reverse strand, counting down.
CACATTAACCAGAGGATTAATTCCAAGCTCGAGCAGGTGCAGTCGCTTCGCGAACTTGCGACCAAAGCCACGGCTACCTTATCCGATATGCCGAGAAGTGCCACGCCCAACACGCATCGGATGGAGGCGGTTATCTGCAAAATGATGGAATTGGAATCGGAAATAAACGCCGACATCGACGAACTCATCAACACCAAGCAAGAAGTGATGGCAGTCATTAAACGGGTGGAGCGCCCCGAGTACCAGTCGCTTTTGGAACTCAAGTATTTATGCATGAAAACGTGGGAAGAGGTCGCCGCCGAACTGGGCTATGTCTATCGGCAGGTAACACGGATGCATGGCTACGCCTTAGAGCAAGTCGATGCTATTTTGCGAAAGGGCGACTGCGATGGGAGCTAAAGTCGATAAAGCCAGCACGAGCGGCCCGCCAAACGTGTCGGAAGGGGTTGCGGGAAGGTCCTAAAGATGTCCGGAAAAGTCTCTGTTTGTCCAAGGGTAAACGTGATATAGTGTATCATAGCGAAAGTAAACTAAAACGAGCCTCGCGGGAGCCATCCTGCGGGGCTTTTGTTGTGCCCCGAAGGAGGTGGCCATCGTGCCATACAAAGCGAAGAAACCCTGTGTTCACCCTGGCTGCCGCAAGCTGACAAACAGACGGTACTGCGAGGAACACGCGAAGGAGGAAGCCAAACGCTACAACCAATTTGAACGCGATCCTGTCACGAGCAAACGCTACGGCAGGTCTTGGGCGAGGCTTCGGGCGGCGTTTCTAGCCGCGAATCCTCTTTGTGAGTTGTGCAAGAAAGCCGGCAGGCTTACGCCGGCGCAGATGGTTCATCATAAGAAGAAGTTAGCGGATGGCGGCAAGAACGAGTGGGTCAACCTGATGGCACTCTGCCAAGAATGTCATAGCCGACTGCACGCCAAGCAAGGCGACTATTTTTGATTGTTTGAAAAGGGAGGGGCGGTTTGATTCTCTACCGCTTTTTAGTGGGAGAGCGCGCCCGGCCTTGCGCGTGAGTTTTTCAAAAATCAAAAATCAAAAAATCAAAATCAAAACGAGGTGACGCTTATGCCCAGCGGCGGCTACCGTCCGGGGGCAGGCCGTCCTCGGAAACATCCCATCGACAAGAAGCTTGAAGGCAAAGCTACGGCCAAGGCGGCTATTTTGAAACCGGTCGTCAAAAAGATCACATCGCAAAATGTCATGGCAGACTACTTTTCCATGGCGATGAAGGAATGCGAAAAGGAAGTTCCCGCGGCGGACATTTTGCGAGCAGAGATCGAAGAATACATTGCGGCGCGCGGCTGTGACGGCTTGGTCGCTCCGCAGACGATAACGGATTACGTGCTGAACAGGCAGGGCTTTCTCGCCTGCGAAGCGATGAACCGCAAAATCGGACGCATGACCAAGGAGCTGAAGCTCTCACCGTATGTCACAGCGGGGCAAGGGTATTATAAGGCCATGCAAGCCGACTTCAACCTGATTATGCAAATCATCAATCGATATAGCGGCAATCAGAACGAAGAGAAGAACGCCTTCTTGGAACTGCTTACAAACAGGGGGTTTTAATTTATGCAGACCACAGAGCGATTTGAAAAGGTAGATATTGATCTCCTTATCCCATACGCAAGGAACGCCCGGACCCACAGCAAGGAGCAGATTTTGCAGCTGCGCTCTTCGCTCCGCGAGTTTGGATTCGTTAATCCCATCATCGTGGATAAAGATTTGAACATCATCGCAGGACACGGACGGGTGCTTGCCGCCAAAGCCGAAGGCGTAACGCAAGTGCCATGCGTGTTTGCAGAGCACCTGACGGACGCGCAAAAACGCGCTTACATCCTCGCCGATAACCGACTAGCCTTAAACGCCGGCTGGGATGAGCAGCTTTTGGCTCTCGAATTCGGAGAGTTGAAAGACCTCGGTTTTGACCTTGAACTCACTGGCTTTGGTTTGGACGAAATTGAGAAACTCTTCGCCGCCGATGGCGAAGATGTGCAAGACGACGACTTTGATCTTACCGCCGCCCTTGAACAGGCGGCGTTTGTGTTATCCGGCGATGTTTGGACCCTCGGTCGGCACAGACTGATATGCGGTGACGCCACCGACGCCGATACTGTGAAAAAGCTGATGGATGGTCGCAAGGCGAACCTTGTTCTGACCGATCCGCCGTACAACGTGGGCTTTGAGTCAGCGAGCGGGCTGAAGATAAAAAACGACAGCCAAAAATCGGAGCCGTTTTACAGCTTCCTGCTCGCGGCGTTTCGCAGCTTGGCGGACAATCTGGAAAGCGGCGGCTCGGCGTATATCTTTCATGCTGATACCGAGGGTGAAAACTTCCGGCGGGCCTTCCGCGAAGCAGGCTTTCATCTTAGCGGCACTTGCATTTGGGCCAAGGACAGCTTTGTCATGGGACGCTCGCCGTATCAATGGCAACACGAGCCGATTCTCTATGGCTGGCTCAAAACAGGAACGCACAAATGGTACGCGGGACGCAGCGAAGCTACCATCTGGAACTTCGCCAAGCCCCAAAAGAACAGCGATCACCCCACGAGTAAGCCCCTGGACCTACTCGCATATCCGATAAAGAACAGCAGCCAGGCCAACGGCATCGTCCTTGATACCTTTGGAGGTTCGGGCAGTACGCTCATCGCTTGCGAACAAGCCGACCGAATCTGCCATATGCTTGAGCTTGACGAAAAATACGCTTCGGTTATTTTGCGCCGCTACGCTGAATTCAAACAAAATGGCGGCGAAGACATTACCTGCGAGCGGGACGGTGAAGTGCTGCGGTATGCCGATTTGGTGAAAGAAGTCGCCGGCCGCCAATAGACATTGCTTCATCGCCAATTGCAAATAACTCTTGCTATTACAGCCTTTTAGAGTGATGTATGTAATCACCGGAAGGCAACCAAAAGCCTTCGGAATCAAGAGGAAATCGGAGGTTTATACCATGAGAATCAACTACAACGTAACAGGTCCGAAGAGAAAAGCCCTGGTAAGTGCGATCAGCCAAGAGCTAAATGCCCCGACCAATTACCTCGGAGCGCCGACCTTCGCCTACGAAGTGGGCGGATACAACATTGATAAAAACGGGGTGCTCACGGGAGCAGACAACTTTGAACTTGTGGCTGACCTTCAAGGCCTCCACGACTTTGAGGCGGTAGAGTGTGCTTATGAGGAAGAGAGTGAAATAGGCGCAACGCCCTCCTTGGAGGAACTGCAAATGACCGAACGAGAGGAACTGGGGCTTGGCAAAGAACGCCGTGAGGATGTTCAAGGTGAAAATGGAATGCAGGCGGACGACTGCCCTGAATCTTTCACCGGCCAAGCGGATTTTAGCGTCTCCGCTTGCGATGCCTTTGCGATCGAGATTCCCAAAAGCGGATTGACCGACGCAAAGGTGCAGAACCTCTTGAAATTGGTCGAGAGCAAACGAATGCTGCTGACCAAGGCGCTCGGCAGACCGCTCTCGGTTCATGACAACGGCGAAACGCTCCAGTTTTTATATCCCTACTCGGAAGAAGCCGGTGTAGGGATATTTTATAGCCAACTTTCCACCGCCTTTGTCAACTACGCCAAGAAACACCAGCGGGTAACGGCGGCGGAGCGGGAGGTGGAGAGTGAAAAATTTGCCATGCGAACGTTCCTGGTACGCCTTGGAATGAACGGCGGGGAGTTCGGTGCGGTAAGGAAATGGCTCTGCCGCAACCTTTCCGGCAACGCGAGTTTTCCGAATAACGCAAGTTACGCCGCCATGCAGGCAAGTCGCAGAAACGGAGGCCAGGCTGATGAGCAAGCATAACGGATTTCCCACACGAGAGCAGGTCGAACGGATACGAAAGCAATATCCAAAGGGGACGAGGCTCGAATTAATTGCAATGGACGACCCGTATTCTACGCTAAGGGCTGGTGACCGCGGCACGGTGGGCTTCGTGGAGGACGCGGGGCAAATCGGCATGGCCTGGGATTCGGGCAGCCAATTAAGCCTTATTCCCAACATTGACAGCTTCCGCAAAGTGTAGAGCTTTGCCGTCTGATATTTTCAAGGCTTCCCATACGGAGGCCTTTTTTTATTGCCGTAAAGGGAGGTTCATTGATGGGCGCTTACAAATATACGCCGACAAAACTGATGCTGCCGACAAGTCACTACGATAAGCGCAGAGCCGACTTTGCGGTGGGCTTCATTCAAATGCTCAAGCATACCACAGGCGAGTGGTACGGGAAGCCATTCCACCTGATGCCGTGGCAAGAGCAGATTATTAGAGACATTTTCGGCATTGTGGATGCGGACGGTTATCGGCAGTTTCGTACCGCCTACGTTGAGGTCGGCAAGAAAAACGGCAAGTCGGAGCTTGCAGCGGCGATCGCCCTGTATCTTCTGTTTGCTGACGGCGAAGCAGGCGCAGAGGTCTATTCTTGCGCCGCAGATATCAACCAGGCGAGCATCGTGTTCAATACCGCCAAGGCTATGGTGGAGCAGTGCGGCGATTTGCGAAATCTATCCAAACTCATACCCTCCACCAAGCGGATCATCTTTCCCCATACGAATAGCTTCTATCGGGTGCTGTCCTCAGAAACGAAATCCAAGCAGGGCTTCAACGTATCCGGGCTTATCTTCGACGAACTGTTCGCCCAGCAGACCCGTGAATTATTCGATACCATGACCAAGTACACAGGCGACGCCAGGCGGCAACCTCTTTACTTTCTTATTACCACGGCGGGGCGCGATAAAACCTCGATTTGCTATGAAATTCACTGCAAGGCGAAGGCGGTGATGGACGGATCGAAAATAGATCCAGCCTTTTACCCCGCCGTTTTCGGCATTGAAGAAGATGACGACTGGGAGGATGAGCGCATATGGCGGCGCGTAAACCCATCTATCGGCGTGACCATTCCCATGGAGACGGTGCAAGCTGCCTATGAACAAGCCAAACAGAATCCCGCCGAGGAGATGCACTTTCGGCAGTTTCGCTTAAATGAGTGGTGCAACGCCGATATTAGGTGGATGCCGATGGACAAATGGGATGTCTGCGGTGAGAATTTGAATCCGGAGGACTACGAGGGGCGTGAATGCTACTGTGGCCTGGATTTGTCTTCTACAGGTGACTTGACCGCGCTTGTTCTGGTATTTCCACCCGGACCGGGCGACACGAAGTACACAATCTTGCCGTTCTATTGGCTGCCGGAGGATGTGATTGACTTGCGCACGCGCCGCGATCACGTTCCGTATGCCGTGTGGAAGAAGATGGGCGTGTTCAACACCACCGAGGGCAATGTCGTGGACTACGACTACATCGTGGCGTTCATCGCCAAGCTTACGGAGCGTTTCCGCATCCGTGAGATTGCCTATGATCGCTATGGGGCGGAGAAAATACGTCGAGATCTTGAGGAACTGGGAGCCGAACACGGCTTTGTGGTATTTCCTTTTGGTCAAGGCTTTATATCGATGTCGCCTCCATCAAAGGACTTTTATCAGTTCGTTATGGAAGGCCGGATTCGACACGGCCGCCATCCTGTACTCGACTGGAACATGGCGAACGTCATCGTTGATCAGGACGCAGCGGGCAACATCAAACCCAACAAAAAGAAATCTACTGAAAAGATTGATGGCGTGGTTGCGCTTGTCATGGGGCTTGCAAGAGCTACCATTGGCGGAGGAGTTGTCGAAAGCGTTTATGACGAAAGAGGGATTTTGTTTGTGTAATTTTCAAATATGTAATCGTTGAGCATTGCGGTATAATTGTGGTATAATTAAGCCATAAAGGGGGCTGATGATTATGCCACAAATCATTCCGATTCGGGATTTGAAAAATACCAGCGAAATATCACAAAGGTGCCACGCAGCCAACGAACCTATTTTTGTTACGAAAAACGGTTATGGAGACATGGTAATCATGAGCATAAAAATGTACGAAGAGAAGATGGCTATGCTTGATGTTTATAGCAAACTTGCTGAAGCTGAAAAACAACAAGCAGAAGGAAAAATGCTTGATGGTGACAGTTCGTTAAAAAGCCTAAGAGAAAAATATAATGTATAAGCTGGTCATAACAGAACTTGCACATCAAGACTTGGATCGCATTGTTTCGTACATCGTCGTACAATTGTCCAACTCTAAAGCAGCTGGAGATTTTCTTGATGAAGTGACAGCTTGTTACGGATTTTTGAAAAGTACCCCGATGATGTACGAACGGTGCCAAGATAGGCGGCTGGGGGAAGAAGGGTACCGGAAAGCGGTAATTAAGAATTACGTGCTTGTGTATAAAATCAGTGAAGAGTCTAAAACGGTTAGTATTATGCGTTTTTTCTATGGTGCGCAGGATTACACGAAGTTAATATGATGTATTATAAGCGCTTTAAAGCATCTGTATTTATTTACAGGTGCTTTTTTCATGCCCATTTTTAGGAGGTGACTCATGAAAATTCCATTTCTATCAAGATTTTTTCAAACAAGAGCCAGTCCGCAAAACAGCTTCTGGGGCAGCGCTTACAGCTTTTTCTTTGGCTCAAGCTCCAGCGGCAAGACGGTAAATGAGCGAACGGCGCTGCAAACCACAGCAGTCTATGCTTGCGTTAGAATCCTAGCGGAGACAATTGCTTCTTTGCCGATGCACACATATCGTTATACAGCCAACGGCAAAGAAAAAGCCATCGACCATCCCATATACTATCGGCTCCATAGCGAGCCAAACCCCGAGATGACCTCATTCGTGTTTCGCGAAACACTGATGGGTCATCTTTTATTATGGGGCAATGCCTATGCGCAGATCATTCGGGACGGGCGGGGCAGAGTGGTCGGGTTGTACCCGCTTTTGCCAAACAAAATGCTGGTTAACCGGACGGATCAGGGAATCCTATACTACCAATATGAAAAAGATGGCCAGATATTTATATTGCGCAATTACGAAGTGCTCCATATTCCGGGGCTAGGCTTTGACGGGCTTATCGGCTACTCGCCCATTGCTATGGCTAAAAATGCCATCGGAATGGCGATTGCCACCGAGGAATACGGCGCTAAGTTTTTCGCCAATGGGGCTAATCCTGGTGGAGTATTGGAGCATCCTGGAGTTGTCAAAGACCCGGCGCGCATCCGGGAGAGCTGGAACGCCGTGTATCAGGGCAGCAGTAATGCTCACAGGGTGGCCGTCTTGGAAGAAGGCGTACGCCCAGATAGGGCGTCATTAAAAGTAGGATAAGGAACTACCACCCACAATCATGGGTGAGCCAATCTGCCTAACCGAAAGGCGAAAGCTGACACGGGAACAGAGTACGGCAGAAAAGCGGTAAGTTGCCCAAAGGCTAAAGGGCACGACTAGAACCGCAATGGCAACCGGATATGAGGTTTAACCTGAGTTTGGTGAACGCAAGGTTTGAGTGTCCATTTCTAAGGGGGATTGGGAAAATA
>NZ_KB894609.1 GCF_000374545.1 Anaeromusa acidaminophila DSM 3853 | reverse complement strand
AAGGCCAATAAAATATATCAAAGTATGTCTCGCAAGGGAAACTGTCATGACAATTCGGTAATGGAAAACTTCTTTGGAATTATGAAACAAGAAATGTACTACGGCGTCGTTTATTACAGCTATGATGAATTGAAAGATGCAATAAACAAGTATGTAAAATATTACAACGAGCAAAGAATCAAGCAGTCCTTGGGTTGGATGAGTCCTCTAGAATACAGGCTTCATCTTAATGCTGCATAAAAATAGCGTACCAGTAAAAACTGATACGCTATAAAGTCTAACTTATTGGGGTCACATCAGGGAACATTTCCCTGCACGGTTTTTTCTATTCTTTTTACAACCGGAAACGACTCACTGCTTCCTGCAAGTCCTGCGCCAAATTCGCCAGCGACCGACTGGAAGAAGCAATTTCCTCCATCGACGCCGACTGTTCTTCGGTTGCCGCCGAAACCGTCTGCGCTTCGCCCATAGCCGCTTCACTCAAGCCGGAAACCGTATGGACCGATGTGACGATTTTCTCACTGCCTTGAGACATACGCTGCATGACTTGAGAAATATCCTGCACCTGCTCGGAAACATGCGCTACCAACTCGGTAATTTCCGCAAAGGCCTGGCCTGCAGCGGTTACTACTTCGCTGCCAACCTTCACTTCACGCGTCCCCTCGCTCATAGCGACCACCGCTTGATCCGTATCGCCTTGGATTTCTCCGATTAGCTCTGCAATACGCTGCGCCGCTTCTTGCGACTGCTCAGCCAGCTTGCGAACTTCGTCCGCTACGACCGCAAAGCCGCGTCCTTGCTCGCCAGCTCTGGCCGCCTCAATGGCCGCATTCAACGCCAGCAAGTTCGTCTGTCCGGCAATACCGGAAATAACGCTGACAATCTGTCCGATTTCTTTAGAACGTTCGCCCAGTTTCGCTACCACTTGGGCCGAATTATTCACGGTTTTTTCAATGGACGCCATCTGCGTCACCGCTCGGCCTACCGCCAAATCGCCTTCTTTGGCTTTCCGAGCTGCTTGCGTAGAATGCTCCGCCGCCTGCGCGGACCCTGCCGCCGCCTGCTGCATGCCGGAGGAGATATGCTCTACGGCGCTGGAGGTCTCGCTAACCGCCCGCATCTGTTTTTCCGCTCCTTGGGCCACTTCATTAATTGACTCCGCAACCTGAGTCACTACATGCGCCGACTGTTCGGCTCCGGCTGTCAGTTGTTCGCTGGCCGCCGCTACCTGACTGGAGGAATTGGCAATGCCGCGAATAAGCTCTTTCAAATGATGCTTCATGTCATTAACGGAATAAGCCAATTGGCCGATTTCATCCTTTGATTCCACTTCAAGATCCGCAATGCCCAAATCACCGGCGGCAATCTGTTTTACGCCTTCCGCCACTTTAACTACCGGCTCGGAAATTTTGCGGCTGATATACATGGCAAAAGCGCTGACTAAGCCCAATCCTACCAAGGCAATTACAAGGGTCATCGTGATATCATAGCTAAGTTGACGCTGCTTTTCTTCGACTTTAACCTGGACATCTTTTTCAATATGATCCACCCAGTTGCCTGTGCCAATCACCCAATTGTATGGTTTAAAAAGCATCGTATAGCTACGTTTTGGCAATGACTCTGTCTCATTCGGCTTGGGAAAGGAGAAGTCTGTATAACCGCCACCTTCCTTCAAACCGCTGGCAATGATTTCCTGAATAAATTTTTTACCAGTTGGATCTACCAAATGAATGCGGCTTTTACCCTCTACATCTCGTCCCAATAGAACGACATTAACTCCTTCTGCCGTATCGATCCAAAAATAATTACCGTTGTCAAAGCGCAAATCACGCACCATGTCCGCCGCCTGTTTTTTTGCGTCCGCTTCAGAAAGCAGCCCCTTTTGCTGCTGATTGTAAATACGCTGCACCAAGCTGTGGACCGTCTCCACCTCCAGTTTGATCCCCCTGTCAAACTGTTCATACAGCATCGTCCTATACTCTTGGATGTCTTGGCTATTCTTGCGAACAGTACTAATAATCGAATAACAAGAAAGAACTACAATACAAGCAAAACTTGTAGCCACCATTGCGGCAATCAAACGGTACTTCAATTTTGTCATAACATGCCTCACTCCATTTCCAACCAACTCTTGATCCTGTACTAGTAAAACCGAACTCCTTTGCTGCATCGTATTTATACAAAAAAAGGCCTGCTAAAAAGAAGCAGGTGTGGCAAACGCTCCTCTATAAAGCGGCAGCCCGACGATCATAGGCTCTGCCATTAGACCCGTGGCTTTGCGTCCTCGTTTTTCAGCGAGTTTGCTTTTTTCTTTTTACTATACTTAGTCGATGCAGTATTCTTTTATAAGTTTATCATAGCCTGTGTTCATCGGCAATTTTTTATTTTTTAAATTGTTCATATTTTTACTCATTTTCACTGAATACCGCTTTTTTAAAGGATTTTTGCAAACCCCTGCAGAAAGCATTTTACGCAGTTTTCTTCCTATATTGTTCACTATACGGGGGCGTCGAATGGATTCATTATTTTTATTTGTAACACACTCGATTGACACCTGGGGGTATTGGGCTATTTTTGCAGGAATGGCTTTGGAAAGCGCTAACATACCGATTCCCAGCGAGCTGATCTTTGGCTTTGCAGGTTATCTGGTATATCTGGGCCGCTTAAGCTTCGAGCCAGCAGTTTTTTACGGTGTTGCCGGGGGGCTGCTGGGATCAATCGCCTCCTACGCTTTTGGCTATTACGGCGGTCGTCCCTTTATTTTAAAATACGGCAAATACTTTTTTGCTACTCCTTCCAACGTCGACTTAGCGCAACGTTGGTTTGACCGCTATGGCCTGACAGCCGTATTCTTTGCCAGACTCCTGCCTGTGATTCGCACCTTTATCTCCTTGCCCGCCGGTTTTGCCAAAGTCAATTTCGGCAAATTTGCCGCCTATACCGTTTTAGGCTCTCTGCCCTGGACCATCGCTCTAATTTATTTGGGCGTCGCCCTCGGCGAAAATTGGTATCTTCTTACTACCTACGGACATCAAGTCAGCCTCGGCGTCCTTCTGCTACTTATAATCGCCTTGCTTGTTTGGCGGAAGCGCACTAGTGGTAAAAAAACAAATAACAACAAGGACATGTAAAGATAAAAAACACCTGGCCAAGAGCCAGGTGTTTTGCTTTATTTGCTTTTCGGCTGCGGAGAATCCATCCAAAATCCTGCTACAACATAGCCGCCATCACGTTCGACCAACACATTACGAATGATGATTTCCGCTGCTTCCTTGGAAAATTTGCTTTTATAGGTAACAATGGTATACGTATCGTTTAGCTCAGCCGCAACAAACTCTTTAGAAAGATAACTGCCAAAGTTCGCTTTCGTCGCCGCAATCACTTTACGATATTCATTTTCGTTCAACTCTGTTTTCATTTTTTCATCAAAGTCTTTCGAAAAGCCCTTATAATCATCTTCATTAACAGCCTGTAAAATGTTCTCCGTTATTGGATCAGCGGCGGCCTTCACTTGCTCCGCGAAGCGGTTGCCTGCAGAACAAACAGAAAGACTCATACTAAAGATCAACATCGCCACCAACAGCATTGTTTTAAATTGTTTCATGTTACCCCCAATCATCCCCGCCAAAATCATTATCTTGGTAGTCGTCAAAGCTATTGGAAGCTATATCCTGCTGGCTGCCCTCATCCCAGGTACTTTGATTGGCAACGTCCGGCAGATTTCCCGCCTCCGCCTGTCCCAGCAAATCGTTAAATTCATCTCCATTTAAAATGCCGTTCGACGTAAGGGTCTCGCGCAATTCATCATCATCCATATTGCGCCACATATCATACTGGTGCTGGTCAATCAGATACTGCGACAACAAATACCCGAGCACCATACCGCCCAGCATGCCCCCCATGCCAAAACCGCCATTGCCTCCCATATAAGGATTCTGATTATACCCCGAACGCGAGCGAAATAACCGATACACTACATAGAGACCCAATAAAATCAAAAGCATCGTCAACATCCCAAAGCTCCTCCTGCCCGCAACACGCACGCATTGTCTGCTTTATGCGTCATTTTTATTTTGCCTATTCTCATTATAAACGGTTATTGTGACAAATGTATGAAACAGAACACAAAAAAATTGACAAACATTCCATTCTATTGTTTAATAAATATCACAATATCATAATGTAGGGCAAACCTATTGAAAAATAGGGACGCAAAGCTACGGGTCTAAGGGCTAACCGCCTATGATCGCCGCGCCGCCAACTAGCTAGTTGCTACTTGCTATTCGGACAGGCTTTCCTGTCTTTTTCTTTTTTCTCCAGCACTATGCATGGTGACGCCTCCTACCCAACACAACAGTAACAAAAAAAGGAGAGAAACACCAAGTGAATTTGACCATTGGAAAAAAGATTTTAGCAGGATTTTCAGCCGTAATTATCGCCACCTTACTCATGAGCGGGTATACGTACTACAAAATTGGTGAAATGAACCGCGAGTACCATGATGTCACAACAATCAATTTGGAGAAACTAGCCTTAGTGGAAGAACTATCCGCCCATATTATTGAAGAAGCCGCTACGGTGCGCAAATACAACCTCACCGGCGACGCTGCGGATAAAAGTAAATTTGAAGCACTCCGGAAAGAGTCTGATGCTAAACTGGCGCGCATGGAGCAAATTTTCGTAACGGAAAAAGCCAAAAAATTAATTGGTGAAATCAAGCCGGCTAAAGCCGCCTATGAAGCGTTCTCGCTACGCGCCATGCAAGCCCGGGATGCGCAGGACCAAACAACCTTGCAGCAGGTCATCCAGCAAGGCGCTCAGCCCTATACTACCGCCAAGACTAATTCTGATGAATTAGTTGTAATGATTAAAGCTTTCGTAAAAATGGAGCAAGATAAAATTGCCGCAAAAGGCCAAACTAACCAGCAACTACTGCTCTTCGTTAACGCCTTGCTGATTATCGGCTCCATTGCCATCAGCTTAGTTTTGAGCCGCGGCCTCTCCCGCGCCGCTCAGCAAATGGTGCAGGCCGCAAGAGAAATGGCTGCAGGTAAACTAACGTCTGAGCCGATCCAAGTCCGTTCTAATGATGAAATGGGTCAATTAGCAACCGCCTTCCAGGAAATGAAGGAAAGCATGCGTCATTTGATTCGCCAAGTTAGCTCCTCGGCGGAACAAGTGGCCGCCTCTTCCCAGCAATTGACCGCCAGCGCCGATCAAGCCGCCCAGGCAGGCAGCGATGTCGCTGCGGCTATTGGTTCAGTAGCACAAGGCTCGGAGCAGCAGTTGCAGGCCGTAGATACCACAGCCGCAACAATGACGCAAATGTCCGCCAACATCCAACAAGCCGCCGCTAACGCGAACCAAGTCAGCGCCCGAGCCAATGAAGCCGCGCAAGCGGCCCAGGTCGGCAGCCGTGAGGTCGACGCCGCCATTGCGCAAATGCAGCAAATTGAGGAAAATGTAGTCCAGTCTGCCGCCGTTGTCGCGCAGCTTGGCGAACGCTCTCAGGAAATCGGCCAAATCGTGGACACCATTTCCGGTATTGCCAGCCAAACAAATTTGCTGGCCCTAAACGCAGCCATTGAAGCCGCCCGAGCCGGTGAGCAAGGCCGGGGTTTTGCAGTCGTAGCCGAAGAAGTACGCAAGCTGGCGGAACAATCTCAAGGAGCCGCTAAAGAAATCGCCATGCTGATCGGTGAAATCCAAGGCGATACGGAAAAAGCCGTAACCGTCATGAATGAAGGTCCGCAGCTAGTCCAACAGGGTTCAACTGCTGTTCAGTCCGCCGGTGAAGCGTTCCATAAAATCGGCTCCCTAGTTGAAACCGTTAATATGCAGATGCAGGAAGCCTCCGCCGCTATGCAGCAAATGGCAGGCGGCAGCGAACAGATGGTTTCCGCCATGAAAGACATTGATCACCTGAGCAAGCAGGCCGTCAGCCAAACGCAAACGGTCTCCGCCTCTACGGAAGAACAGGCTGCTTCCACCGAAGAAATCGCTGCTTCCAGCCAAGCTTTAGCCAGCATGGCCGAAGAGCTGCGTCAAGAAGTCGGCAAATTTCAGCTCGCCTAACAGGTTTAACAAAAGGACTCGGCCCTGCTCTGCAGACGCCGAGTTCTTTTTTATTAAAAACAGCCATGTGTAATGTATTTTTTCAAAATTCAAACATTACTTTGACACCAACGCTCTTCTATCGTTTATAATAAATATAATACACTAATATTTTCCAGCTCCAGGACGGCGATCTATAATTACATATCCTTTTCTTAATGCAACAGCAAGCATCACGAAAGGAGTAGTTTAGTATGTTTTTACTTAAACGTCTTAGCTGGAAAATGGTCTCTATCTTTGCGCTCATAACAATCCTCGGCACATCCATAATTAGTTGTTATGCCGTTTACACAATGGAGGAAAAAATCATTGCCGCCTCTAGGGAAAAGCTTCGTTCTGACCTGAATGTCGCCAAAGAGTATATCAATCAGCGAATTCCAGGGGCTTGGAGCAAACAAGACGGCAAACTGTTTAAAGGAAATACATTAATCAATGACCTTACGCTTATCGACGAAATAAAAGCCATGACTGGCACAAATGTTACCCTCTTCCTTAATGATACGCGCATAGCCACAACCGTACGCAACGCCGAAGGAAAGCGCGGCACCGGCACCGTAGCTGCAGAAGCAGTCGCCGATACGGTATTGAGAAACAATAAGCTTTACGTAGGCAAAGCCCTAGTTGTCGGCATGGAAAACCAAACGATTTATGAACCCCTTCAAGATGCCAGCGGCCAAGTAATTGGCATGTTTTTCTTAGGCGTACCCACCGCTCCTTACGATGCGATGGTTACGGATTTCCAAAAAAGTCTCACCCTTTTTGTGCTTCTTGAAGCGCTTCTAGCGGCGCTGGTAATCTACTATGTGTCTCGCCGGATCACTACTCCCATTGAACAGTTGGCGGCTGCTGCCGCCGCCGTATCAACAGGCGACCTGTCCGTAGCCATCGCGGTCAAAAGCAAAGACGAAGTCGGCGTTTTGGCTGACGCGATGCGCGCCATGATTGTAAATCTAGATACGATGGTTAAACAAATTGCGCAAACCGCCGAAGAGGTAGCCGCTGCCTCCGAAGAGTTGACGGCAAGCGCAGAACAGTCCGCCCAGGCCAATACACAGGTAGCTACTGAAATCAGCGAGGTAGCCAGCGGCGCTTCGCAGCAGGTTCTTTTGGTGGAAGCAGCTTCGCAGGTAGTGCAAAAAATGACCGGCGGCATTACGCAAGCTGCTTGCCAAGCGGCCGCCATCGCCGGAATCACCGACAAGACCACCAGCGCTGCTACAGACGGCGAAAAGGCTATCGGAATCGCCATCAACCAAATGAACAGCATTGAACAATCAGTTGCCGCTTCGGCACAGGTTGTTTTACAGCTCGGCGAGAAATCAAAAGAAATCGGACAGATTGTTGACACGATCTCGCTGATTGCGAATCAAACCAATCTGCTCGCCTTAAACGCCGCCGTCGAAGCCGCTCGCGCCGGAGAACAAGGACGGGGCTTTGCCGTTGTCGCCGATGAAGTTCGCAAGCTGGCGGAACAGTCCCAGGAAGCGGCCCAGCAAATCGCCAGCATGATTTCAGAAATCCAAAGTGAAACAAGCAACGCCGTCAGCGCCATGAATGACGGAACTCGAGAAGTTAAAGTAGGCGCAGAGGTTGTCGATACCGCAGGGCAAACGTTTAAAGAAATCGTTTTACGCATAACGGAAGTCTCCGCGCAAGTTCAAGAAATTTCGGCAGCCATTCAACAAATAGAAAGCGGCAGCAACGAAATCGTAGCTTCCATTGACAATATTGACCACATCAGCAGGCAATTTGATGATGAAACCCAGACCGTTTCCGCCGCAGTTGAAGAACAATCGGCTTCCATGGAAGAAATTGCATCCGCCAGCGAAATCTTGGCAAAGCTGGCAGAAAAGCTGCAGGCTGCTATCCGCAAGTTCAAGCTTTAAAGTCCAATGAACAGAACCATTGATTATCTGGCAACTAACAAAAAACTGGCAGCTGCAAACCAATCGGTGCAGTTGCCAATTTTTTCGTCTCTGTTTTGCAGAAACCACATCTCAAGACAGCTCTCTTTTTACTGCCTTCAAAGCATAGCTTGCTTATCGAAAAAACCGACCTTCCCCAAAAGAAGACCGGCTTTCACTATAATGCGTTTCTATTTTAGCCGCTGTTTTAGCCATTCTCTATAGCAATCAAGCTGCTCCGGCGTATGGAAATAATGCTCTCCTTCCGCCATAACGGTTAGGTCGCACCCAAAACGTTTTGCAAAAGAAGCCACCTCGTCTCGTTCGCAAAGAGTATCCTTTGCGCCATAAAGAATCGCCGTCGGACTGGGCCATTTCAAAATGGGATGTTCTTGAACATAGCAATAGTAATCCCAATATAGCGTCTGCCCTATGGGCGTGGAAATCTCCTTTTCCTGTTGCAAGCGCTCCTTGCTGACGTCAAACCATAACATCATGGAATCGATAAGCCGCTTCATATCGACCACCGGCGACAAAAACAAGCTCTGCCGCAGCGGAACGGCTTCATACGCCAGCAGACTGAAATACGCCCCCATACTGCAAGCAAATAAGCTAATCTCCTTGGCTTGTTGCGTTGCAAACTCCATAACTTGGCCCAGCTCATACACGCACTGCTGGACTTTGCACAAGGTTTCTTCCGTCTGCCGGTCTCCATGCTGCGGCAAATCAAAGCTCAGCACTTGATACCCCAGCGGCACTGCCTCTTGCGCCAACAAGGCAAGCGGCGCATCTTGCTTATGCGACTGATTTCCATGCACCGCAACAATAAGCTTATCGCTTTTTTCACCCCACAATAAGGCCGGTATGTTCTCAATGGTTAACTCCTGCGTAATCATATTCTCTCTTCTTTCATTATTTTCAATCGCCCATCCGCTCTTAAAACCTACGTTTTTTACTGGCCTCTTGCATGAGGCGGCGCGCATTTTTTCGGCCCCCAACGTCGGCAAACATTACGGCCATTTTCGCCTCTTCCAGGCGGCGAGAATCCAGTTCCGCATAGAGAAGCTCCTGGCGCAATTTCCGCCAGGATTTCAAGCGTTCCTCCGGCAGCAGCCCCTCTGCCGCCGCCCGCCTTACCGCACAGCCCGGCTCTTTATCATGCCTGCAGTCTGCAAAACGGCACGACTGCGCCAATACTTCAATATCCGCAAAAGCTGCAGACAAGTCCCCGCTCTCCAGCGCCATTTCCCGCATGCCCGGCGTGTCGATCACAATGCCGCCCCCTGGAAGTAAAAGCATTTCACGGCGCGTAGTCGTATGCCTTCCTTTTTCGTCTTTGCGAAGCCCTGCCGTGGCCAATACCTCTTTTTTCAGCAGGCGGTTAATCAAGGTAGATTTCCCCACGCCGGATGAACCGATAAATGCCGCGGTCTTTCCCGCCCCCAGATATGCATGCACGGCTTCGACGCCGTCTCCCTCCAGCGCAGAAACACATAGCACCTTCGCGCCGCAAGCGCAGCCATAAGCCTCCGCCGTCTTCCCCTCCACATCCTCGCAGACGTCGGCTTTGGTAAGAACCACTACCGGCGTAGCGCCGCTGCTCCAAACCAAGCTCAAGTACCGCTCCAACCGCCGAAGATTGTAATCGCTGTTCAAGGCCATGCAGATAAACACCGTATCGACATTAGCCGCAATGAGCTGCTCCTGTCCCGCCGTTCCCGCCGCTTGGCGAACCAGTAGGCTATGGCGGGGTAACACGCGCCATAGCAAAGCCGCTCCCTCGGCATCATATTCCAGCGCCACAAAATCGCCCACCGCCGGGAAATCAGCCGGACGCACAGCTGCATGCCGCAGCCGCCCGGCAACAACCGCAGACCGCTCTCCTGTCGCGGTTATCACCGTATAGCCGTCTCGATATTGCGCCGCTACGCGGCCAAGCTGCGTCATGTTGTCTGCGGCTTTGCGCTGCATCTCGGTCAAGCCCAATTGCTCCATTGAAAAAATGTTCATCGTGCGCCCCCCTTTTAGGCGCAGTATAGCACATCTTTAGGACGCATTAGTTCTCCCTCTTGTTTCAGAACAAAAAAGGAGAGTCGCAAGGAAGCGTTTCCTTACGACTCTTTGCTTATTCCGCTTCCCTTGAAGCCAAGATTTTATACACCGTCTTCGGTGATAAATAGTATGCTTCCGCAAGTTGACGAGGGGACAAGCCCTCTTGACGTTTCCGTCGTATTTCCCAGTTTCGCGCCGCTGTCTGCTGACGGGTTTGCGTTGTATCCCCCCAGCTTCGCCGCGATCCTTCTTTACGCGGAATATAAAGATACTCGCCGTCAATATATTCTTGCACAGCCAGCAGCAAATCCTCCGGCAATACCTGCGCAGCCGCCTTGTAGCCCATGTTGCTTCCTCCTAAATTCTTTAGGATTGGGCAAAGGCTATTACAAAGTTTGCAGTCTCATGCAATAGCCTTTGCTATGCACGAACTACAGATTGCGTTTGTACGATAAGTCATTCTCCCTTTCTTCTGGTATAGACTTAGCATATTCCTTTAAAATTCGTCTGTCAATATTAGGAATCACTCATTCATTTAAGCATTTTATGCGCGACAAGAGCCACAGCCACAAGCAACGCCGATGTTTTGTGCCACTTGCGCAGAACTAGCATCCTTCGATTCTTGTAGAGCCAATTGCCGCCAATAAAAAGCAGCAGCGCAGCCGCCGCGGCCACTTCGCCGCTATAAACAGCGTTTATTCTGTACGAGCGATACATCAGCATTACATAGCCATGTAAAAAAGCCAACGACACGGCGGCATACCCCAAAAACACATGCCACGCGCGCAACTGCTCCCATATTTTTTGCAAATACCCGGCCCCGATAGACGCTCCCGGTTCCTTGCGCTTCTTAAGCCAAGAAAAAAGCTCCCGGCTCACATACAAGCAGCCCGCGGCAATCCCTCCGTACATAGCCAAATTTCCAGCTTCTTTGCCGGCTTTGCTAAACCAAGTTCCCAGCACCGGGCTAGCTCCCGTTTGCCCGAAATAATCCAGCCCGCTTATACCGATGCAGATCGCCAAAAGAATGCGTCCTGCCAACACCTTTGTCATCCTTGTTGCCTCCTTCAAGTAATGCCGCTACTCCTAACAGCCTTTTAACCTCCACCTTATGTAGCAGACCCTGTGCCAATACTCGTTAATGCAAAAGAACCTGCCTTGAAACAACCGTTGTTTCAGTACAGGTCCTTTTGCATTAGCCGCTAGCCTTACTGTCCCGCTAATCCAAACCGCAGCTTCTCTTTTCTGCAATCATACAAGCTTCCAGCCGGTGATTTCCAGATTGCGAAAGCCCAAGAATTGATTGACCGCAATCGTTAAAGGAAGCGACACCAGCTCTTTGGGTACAAACGCCTCAATTCCTTGCAGCATAAGCTTCTCATAATTTTGCGGATCATGGGGCACGCCCAAGCGAACGCTGGGCTTTTCCCGCAGATGAATGCAACAGCCGATTTCCGGTGGCAGTTCTAAATGAATCGGTTTTTTCTTTTCTTTAACATAGGCAGCCGCTTCGGGCGTAATCGCAAGCATAGTCGCACCTCCTTCTACTGAACCACTTCATAAGGCCAGTCTTGAATGCCTCCAAAATCGTACACCGAGGCATATCCCATCTCGGCCAGCAGTACTCCTGCCTGACGGCTGCGATTGCCGCTGCGGCAGTACACGAGAATTTCCGCGTTTTTATCAGGCAGCACGACAGACGCCTTCTCCTTCACTTCCGCCAATGGCAGCAATACCGCCTTGGGAATGTGCTTTTCACGGTATTCTTCCGCAGTCCTTACATCCAACACAACCGCCTGCGGATTCGCAGCCATTTTCTGCTTTGCCTCCGCCGCTGTTATTTTGTGATACCCCTCAGGAGCAGAAGCCTGCGTTTTACAACCCAAAGCAACTACCGCCAGCAGCATAAGGGCTGAAATAACAAGCACCAATTTCGTATCCATAAATAAGCAGCCCTTCTCTCAAAACATCCTATACTATCTATAGCTTACGGAACTAGCTGTCCATTGTCAACAAATAATTTTTATCTATTATTTTTAAATATACTTCCTGTCGCCTCTCGCAAAACTCCTAGCCTTCACCCATGAAGCTCTCCGGCAACGACGAAAAGGCAGTTATAAATACAAAATCCCTTCTGCAATCAAAAGGTATTCTTATGTATTTAGCGAAACTACCAACTATATGATATCGGGTAAACTTTCCTTGCTTTTATACCGAATTTCACCCGCCCCCTGCTGCTCGCCATGGCTTTACGGTACAGCTTTGCAAAAGTCAGACAGAAAGGTGATGCAACATGATTTTGCGAAGATTCGTCTTAGCGCTAATTGCCTTCTACTTGATGGCATCCGTTTGCGCTGGCGCGCCTTCCGTAAAGTATCAAGTTGATAAAAACTACCCGCCGTACACCTTTCAAAACAAAGAGTATCTGTATGGATTTGATTCCAGCTTAATTACCCTTGTCTTGGATTCCACCGATTACGATGTCGACTACTCCTCTGACTCTTGGGATCGAGTCTATAAACGGCTGGCAAAAGGCGATATCGACATTGGAGGCATCATTGCCGTCACAGAGGAACGAAAAAAAGAAGTCCTCTTTACTAAACCCTTGTTTAATTCCTATGTTTCCATCTATACGCTGGCTCATTTTCGAAAAATAGCCTTAGAAGATTTGGCGGACCTGCGCGTCGGCGTCGGCAAAAGCTACTACACGGAAAGTCTTTTGCGAAACACGCTGCATATCTCGCCTTACCAAACATATGACGATATTGACGACGCTCTGCCCGACCTGCTTGACGGAAAAATCGACGTGATTTTTGAAAACCAACAGCTTATGGATTATACGATTATTTCTAAGAATCTTAAAGGGATCGTTGTTCCTCAGGTTACCAATCTCTTTCCCCGCGAGCATGCCTACGCCGTTAGCAAGTCCCGCCCGGATTTAGTGGAATATATGAACCACAAACTCGATCAATTAAAAGACAACGGCGTTTTTGAAGAATTGTATTTAAAATTTTTCTATACTCATTCGGACGGCTATGTAAAAGCTCGCCAAGAAAAAATCCTCTTTTTCCTGCTCATCGTCGCAGCGTCTCTCATTGTTCTCGGCATAGCAATCAAACTGTATATAGACCGTCTCAAAAAGAAACTGAAAATAAACTATGACCAGTTGTTCCTCGCCCACGAAAACCTGCAAGCCCAAGAGGAAGAATTAGCCGCTCAAAACGAAGAGCTCTTAGCCAAAGAAGAGGAGCTGCTTTGCAACTATAACAAACTCCACTACGCATCCCTCCATGATAGTCTTACAGGCTTGCCCAACCGAGAGCATTTAAACGAACAGTTGAAGGAAGAACTGGAAAAAGCGCAAAAAGAAGGGCATACAGGGGCTGTCCTCTTTATCGACCTAGATGATTTAAAAACAATTAATGATACCTTAGGGCATCAATATGGCGACGATTTGATTATTAAGTCCGGATCAATTCTTGTAGAGGAAACAAAAGCCTCCGGCTTTGTCGCGCGTATTGGCGGCGATGAGTTTGTTGTGATTTTACCTGGCCAAAAAGCACGTCAGGAACTCGAAAAAAAAGCTTCAAAACTCCTCCATGCCTTAGCCTATGAATACGATACCGACACCATTCGCTTGCAGACCTCCGCAAGCATTGGCATTGCTCTCTATCCCGAAAACGGCGATACTCGCGAAGAAATCCTCAAGAATGCCGACAACGCCATGTACGCGGTGAAAAAGACAGGGAAAAATTGCTGGCGTTTCTATGAACCTTCCATGCAGACCGAAGCCTATGAGCAGATGGTCTTAAAAGTAGCCCTGCGCTCCGCGCTGAACCAAGGCGAACTGACGGTAGTGTATCAGCCGCTGGTTCGAGTCCTTGATCATACTGTCATTGGCTTTGAAGCCTTGTTGCGCTGGGATAGTGAGCAATATGGCAAAATCTCTCCAGATGTTTTTATTCCCTTAGCGGAACAAACCGGCCTCATCCATTCGATTGGCGAGTGGGTATTAAAAGAAGCCTGCTTCTTTGCAAAACACTTATCCGAGCAGGGACAAGGGCATATTCGAATCGGCGTTAATACCTCGCCCATTCAGTTATCAGATGAATATTTTGTTACCATGGTCCAACGCGTCATCACCAACATCGGCCTTCGCCCCGAACAGCTCGAGCTGGAAATAACCGAAACCGCCCTCATGTCCTCTCTAGACAATGTAGTGCGCAATTTAGCTAAATTGAGTGAAATGGGCGTACGCCTTGCCCTTGATGACTTTGGAACCGGATATTCTTCCCTGACCTATCTGCACCGCTTGCCTGTAAATACGCTAAAAATTGATAAATCCTTTATCGACCGGATGTTCAACGATACTACGCAGAATTCAATTATTAAAAACATCATCGATATGGCCCATACTATGAAAATGGTCGTAGTTGCCGAAGGCGTGGAAAAATCCGACCAAGTTTCTTTTTTGGCGCAAACGCATTGCGACTATATTCAAGGCTACTATTTCGGACGTCCAGAACCGCCCGCTACGGCGATACAGTTACTGAAAACATAAAAAGACGGCGCTGCCATTGGCCAGCGCCGTCTTTTTATGTTCTTTGTTATTGTTTCTATACACCTATCGTTTATACATCCAACCCGTGCAACGCTTCTTCCCCGAGAATACCTGCCAATTTCTGTTTCGCCTGCTCGCGGACGTCTTCGTCAATATACATATGCGCAATCCCCAGCGCTACCAACAAGGCCGTTGCATCGTCCCCATACCCCACGCCGACGATCATATCCGGAATCACGTCAAAAGGCAGAATAAAATATCCCAACGCTCCATAAATGGTCGCTTTCACCTTCAGCGGAACTTCCGGCTTCTGGGCGACATAGAAAAGCTGCAGCGCCTTGTAAATCAAAGAAGCGCCAATCACCTTGGCCTGCTTGCACAGCTTCTCAAAAAAGCGTGGCTGCGAGTATTCCTGCGCATAATTTCCGTAACGCTCATCATGTGACTCGTTCATTGTATCTCCTTTTACTAAAAACCAATTGTAATTTGTTGAAATTTTTCTATCAATCTCCCGTTAGTTCGCACCGTCTATATACAAAAAGACTCTCGAATTCTCGAGAGTCTTGCTTGTTAGAAATGGTGGGGCATACTGGTTTCGAACCAGTGGCCTCTTGAATGTGAATCAAGCGCTCTCCCACTGAGCTAATGCCCCTAACAGGTTTTAATTTTACCATAACAATGTTTTCTTGTCCAGATCATCGCCCCGATGAGATTTCCTCACTCGTCTTGGTCCGGCTCTTCTTCAAGATCTGTTTCTTCTTCGTCAATTTCATCCAAAAGATAGCCCGGTTCGCCGCAGTGGACGCAAACCACTTTAAGCTGCTCTTTCTTGGAAGCGACGGTAAAAACGTTCTCGCATTTCGGACATTTATAGGTAATCTTATGCATAATCAATCACGCTCCGGCTGTTAACAGCTTAGTTATGTCTCTTTCTATTTTATCACAGTTCGCACAAGCTCGCCTAAAACTTACTTGCCCCTTTAGCGGCTCTCACTGGCTTCCGCCAGTTCACTCAAGTAAGCCCAACGCTCCATAAGTTCTTCCAACCTCGCCAGCAGCTGCTTTTCACGCTCCGTCAGCTCCTGCAACAGAGAAAAATCACTGCCTCCTTGGGCCAGTTGGGCGCGAACAGCGCGAAGCTCGCCTTCAGCAGCGGCAATAACCCCTTCAATTTCATCAAATTCGCGTTTTTCCTTGAAGCCCATACGGGGCGCGCGGTTTTGATTGCGCTCGTCGGTCTTATCGCTTTCTTTTGAGCCGGATGCTTTCTCCATCTCGCCTTGAGGGGCGCGAGCTTCCAGATAATCGCTGTAGCCGCCAGGATAACGGCCAATGGAACCGCCTGCTTCAAACGCGAAAATATGGTCCGCTACGCGATCAAGAAAGTAGCGATCATGGGATACCGTCAACACGGCGCCCGGAAAAGTGTCCAGATAATCCTCCAGCACCGCCAAGGTGAGCGTATCCAAATCATTGGTCGGTTCGTCCAAGAGCAGTACATTCGGGGCGCTCATCAGCACCCGCAGCAAGTAAAGGCGGCGGCGCTCGCCGCCGGACAGCTTGGCTACGGACACGCCCTGGAGATGCGGCGGAAATAGAAAGCGCTCCAACATTTGCGCGGCGCTGATAACGCCGCCGTCCAAGGTTGCAATAAAGTTGGCCTCTTCGCGAATGTATTCGATGACCCGCAGGCGCGGGTCCATGTCGATGTTTTCCTGAGCAAAATAGCCGATTTTAACGGTCTGTCCCACCTTGACGCTCCCCGCCTGCGGCTCCAAGTGACCAGCGATCAGGTTTAGCAGCGTCGATTTGCCGCTGCCGTTAGCGCCGACAATGCCAATGCGGTCATTTCGCTTGACGATGTAGCTGAAGTTTTTCAAAACGCAGCCTTCGCCAAAATCATGGCTCAGATTTTCTACTTCAATGACGGTCTTGCCCAAGCGGCTGGAGCCTACGGACATATCCAGGGCCGCCGCCTTGCCCAGGGCTTGCTGCGCCGACAGCGTCTCGAAACGCTCGATACGCGCTTTTTGCTTGGTGCTGCGCGCTCTCGCGCCGCGCATCATCCAGGCCAACTCCTGACGCAGCAGGTTTTGGCGCTTGCGTTCGCTGGCTTCTTCGCGCTCTTCCCGCGCGGCCTTCTGCTCTAAAAAGAGGCTGTAATTGCCCTCGTAGCGGAAAAGCCGTCCCCGATCCAGCTCCAAAATACCGGTAGTAACACGGTCTAAAAAATACCGATCATGGCTGATGACCAGCAGCGCCCCGTTGCGGCGAGCCAGGGTTTGCTCCAGCCAAGCCACGGTTTCATGATCGATATGGTTGGTAGGCTCATCCAAAATCAAGAGTTGCGCCGGATTGATGAGCGCTCCGGCCAAAGCCACGCGCTTGCGCTGGCCGCCGGATAAATTTTTCATCTGCGCGCTAAAATCATCAATGCCTAGCTTGGTTAAAATAGTCTTAGCTTCGCTTTCCAATGGCCAGGTATTCTGCTCGTCCATTTTCTGGCCTAGACGCACTACCTGCGCCTGCAGCGCCTCATCACCGGGGCAAGCGGCTGCAGCGCCTAAGGCCGCCTCGTATTCCCGCAGCACCTGCAAAATAGGCGAAGCGCCGCGAAAGACTTCTTGCAGTACCGTGCCTTCCTGATCATACTCCGGGTCCTGTGACAGATACTCCACCTGCACGCTGCCGGCTCGGCTGATTTTCCCTTCGTCCGGCGGCTCCAGGCCAGCTATCACTTTTAAAAACGTAGTCTTGCCGGTGCCGTTAACGCCGATCAGACCCAAGCGGTCCGTATCGCCAATTCCGAAGGTCACGTCCTCGAAAAGAGTACGCTCGCCGTATTGTTTGCTCATATTTTCTATGGAAAGGATATGCATGAGTTTTCCCTCTGTCTTCTTTTAAATCTAAATTCTATTGTACAAAAGGCGCTGCCAAATCACAATGGAGCCAGAAACAAAGAAACGAGAATTTTAACAGGAGTAGAGTGAGTAGATGGAGGGCGCGATGAAGATGAAACAAGAGAATCAGAGTCACGGGAGGGTACGCAAGAGAAGAACAGGGCACGGGTTTTAACCGGAGTACAGGGAGTAGCGGGAAGGTTTCGAAGGCAGCGGTCATTGTATTTGAGACTTTTATTGGAGTAAGCCGGTCCGCAGGACGAAAAAACAGGCTAAGGCGCATCAAAGTTTCGCTTGTTTGAGCGCAACGAGTTAAGAAACTGCCGCCTTAACCTGCTTTTTCGAGGCGCGCGCAAATCTTGTCTCAAATACAAAGATGCTGCAATGGCTCCTCAGCTTAATGCAGTCAAATAAAAAATCAAAGTCCCTCTGTCCAAAAGGACAGACGGACTTCTTCTAAAGCGGTGCTATGTCTAAGAGAAAATAACCAAGACGGAGCGTCGCATGAAACAGTGCTTCCCTAAAACAATGTTTTTAATGTGTCTTTAAACACGCTGAAGGAAATAACGCCTTCCAGCAGCTTTTCCTGCCCCCAAAGCACCGTAGGAACCCATTCAATCTGATGCTCCTGGCAATAGGCCTCGTTATCCAGCAAGCGCTGGTCATAGCGCCCCGCCTGCAGCGCCGCCTCCAACTCCTGCACATCAAAACCAATCTCCTGCGCCAGTTGCAGCAGCACCGGCAGTTGGCCGATATCCTGGCCGTCGACAAAATGAGCTGGAAAAACGGCATCTAGCCAAGCGTCGCCTTGGCCGTGGTCTTTGGCAAATTCCAACGCCGCCAGCGCCTGGTGCGTATTAGACAACACGGTCCTGGCGGACGGAACCAAGCCCAGGGACGCGCCTAATTGATCCGGCTGTGATACCCCTGACGCTCCCGGCTGCAGCACTTTTCCCGCTAACGTCAGATCCGGATTGATTTCCCAAGGCAGCCATTCGAGTTGTACCGGCGCAGTTCGTCGCAACTCCTGCACGTAACCCCAAAGCAAATAGCAGTAAGGACAAGCAAAGTCAAAAACTACTCGCAACGATCGACGCATAAGAGCCTCCTTTTTCTTGGAACCAGAACACAGAAAAAACAAAGAAAATCGGAAATTGAACAGGAAAATCAGAGTCACGAGAGGGTACGAACGAGGGTTATGGAAAATGATAAATTTCAACAGAAATAGTGGGAGTAGCGGGTGGGTTCGATGAGCAGAAGTGGAGCAGATTATAAAACCCGTTCGCGTCTTTCGTGTATTTCGCGATTCGTTAGCAACGTCCCTCAAATTTATTATTCACCGTGAAAAGCGCGAACATCGATTTATCATTCTAAGTTTAATCCGCGCAAGTCACGATATAAAGCAAAGACAGCTTTGCAGGGAATTTCCCCGCAAAGCCGCTGAAGTCCTGCTCACTATACCAATTTTTGCAGCTCCTGCTGCAGCCCCTGTACTTGCGCCGCTAAAGAAGACAGAGTTTGCTCCTGACGCTCGGTAATTTCCTTGTTGCCTCTTACATCCGCGCCGATTCGCAGCACCGAGCTTTTAATAGCCTGCAGCGCCTGATTGATCTTACCCAGAGAATCCGCCGAATACGTAGCCAGCTTACGCACTTCATCGGCCACCACCGCAAAGCCGCGTCCCTGCTCGCCAGCCCGAGCCGCTTCGATAGAGGCGTTTAGGCCCAGCAGGTTCGTTTGGCTGGCAATGTTGCGGATATAGTCCAGCACCTGGTTTAGATCGTTCAATTCCGTCTCCGTAATCTTTACAGCTTCCGCCATCTCGCTATAGCGTCCGGCGACTTGCGCTGCTGAAGAATATAGTTCCTCCATCTCTCCTGTAGCGGATTCCAGTTGGGCCGCCACTTGCTGCAACCCTTGCTCCCGTTCTTGACGCTCCCGCTCTTTGGCAATTTCTTCATTGACCACAATGGCCGCCATTTTTTGCAACGGCTTTACCGCTTCGGGGTCGCCGGTAATACCGATCACGCCCAGACGCTGCCCTTTGTATAAAATAGCGCCGTTATAGCCTGCTTTAACCCCGTCCATTTTGGCGGCGTCTTCAACCGTTACCGCTACCTCGTCTACGCGTCCGGCCATAATGCTCTCCGCCGCGCTATGTATTTTCCCCAGCCGCTCTGGTTGCTTAGTGGCGATAATCTCGCCGCCTAAGCCCATAAAATTCACGTTGCTCCCAGTCACCTCGTGAATCATTTCCACCACGCGTTGCGCCAACTCCAGCGGCACCGGATGATTCCAAGCCATAATTGCAACCCCTCTCTTTTTCCGCTTGCTCTCCCTGCTCAACTTGTTTTGTGAATTCTCTCTAGTTATCTTATCGTAAAAAGCATCTTTGCAAATGCCCCTTACTTCACAACAAGGCGAAGGAAGCCCGCCTTCAAGGCCAGCTTCCTTCGCCGCTACGCTCGGTTAGTCTAGTTTCTCTTACGGCACCAAGCCGGGGAAGACAAAGGCAAACATCCAAGTTAACAGCCCTAAGAATAAAACATAGGGAATGGTATACTTGATCGTTTTCCTCATAATCAGGCCTTCTTTGCCCAAAAGGCCTACCGCCGTCGCGGCAATAACAATACTCTGCGGCGAAATCATTTTGCCTGCGGTGCTGCCTGCATTGCCGGCGGACGCCATGAGAATATCCGACAGATTCAGCCCATGCGCGGTAATAACCTGCAACATGCCAAACAAGGCATTGGAAGAGGTATTACTGCCGGTCAGGAAGACGCCCAAGGTGCCAATCATCGGGCTGATGAAAGGATACAAAGTCTGATCTACTACGCCGACAATACTTTTCGCCATGCCCGCCACCATGGAGGCCTGCGGGACACCGGACGCGCTGGCCCAAACTACCAGCTTGGTTTTAACGTCCACGATAGGCAGCGCCAGATTCATCACTTCGGAAATGGAAAGAATGCAAGCTACGGCAATAAAAGAAGGGATCATTTGTTTAAAGGTTTTACCAAACTGGCTGCCGACGGCGCTCATGGGAATACCCATGAAATAGAAGGCAATCACGCCGGCAATCAGCATGATCGTGCCAGGGCTTTGCAGCCAAGTAAAAGCATACACCTTATTCGGGTTATAAATGAGAGCTTTGATTTGCAAAAACTCAAAGCCAGGCGCTTTGCCGGCAAAGATGGCTTTCGTACCCGGCAGATTGACGCCGATAATGAAAATAGCCAGCAAAATATAGGGAAGCCAAGACAAAAACAGTTCTTTGAAGTTAATTTCCTTCGCACCGGCATCCTGCTGCAGCGTTTCGCCGGGGAAGAGCCACACTTCTTTACTCTTGCAGTATGTAAGATATACTGCCAATGCCGTCAGGCAGGCTATGGAAGCCAAAATATCTACCAACGTAGCGCCCAGGAAATTGGCTACCAAAAACTGTACGATGCTAAAGGACAAGCCGGTTACTAAAATAGCCGGGATAATGCCTTTCATGCCCTTGACGCCGGACATGGAGAACACCGTAGCAAAGGCCATGATAAAAGCCAGAATCGGCATAAACCGACCGGTCATCTGGGACAGCTTCATAAAATCCAACTGCGTAGTCAGCACCAAGGTATCCGTAGGAATACCCAGCGAGCCAAAGGGAACAGGGCCTGTATTCGCTACCAAACAAACCAGCGCCGCCATCATGGGATCGTAGCCCAAGCCCACCAAAATACTGGCCGGAATAGCTACAGGAGCGCCAAAGCCGCAAATGCCTTCGAGAAATGCGCTGAAACCAAAACCAATCAAGAGAGCCTGAGCCCGACGATCCGTCGTCAACGCCGCCATGGCTCCTTGCATCTTGTCCATCCAGCCTGTTTCTTTGAGGACATTATACACAACGAGCGCACCAAAAGGAATATACATAATAGGAAAGATACCGGTAATAGCCCCTTGGAGCGCCGCCAGCAGCGTCACCTGCGCGGGAAAACCAAAATAAAAAATAGCCACCAATACCGTAACCACCCAGGCCACCGGCGCCACCTTGACCGCCGGCTTCATTAGAAGCGGCAAGCCGATGAGCAGCACTACCAAGGGCAATGCAGCCACCATTGCATCCATGTAAAAACCTCCTTTTCTGTTTTTTCTAACTATTTATTATTGTAAAGTAAAACCGTGAACAAGTGCAATTGGCAAAGATGTCCAAAAACACGGTTCACGGTTTCCTGTTTATTAGGCAATTTATCTATTTTTTCAGACCCATCCCCACCGCCAACAGGCGGCATACGCGTTCAGCGGCTTCTTCAATCAGCTCCGCGCCGCGCTCCATGCATTCTTCCAAACTCAAAGGTCCAGGCACGGTACTGCTCAAGGCGTCAATGCCTTTTTCACGCACGGCGCTGCAGCCTTCTCCCAAACCGCCGGACAAACAGATACAGGGCACGCCATACGCTCTAGCTAAGGCTGAAACTCCCACCGGAGCCTTGCCGTAAGCGGTCTGATAATCTGTACAACCCTCGCCAGTCAACACCAAATCCGCCTTTTTCACCATCTCTTCAAAATTAGCGGTTTCCAGCACTACGTCCACCCCGGGACATAAACGGCCCTCCGTAAAAAAGAGGAATCCCGCACCTAGGCCGCCAGCCGCGCCTGCGCCCGCTACATTGGCTGCGTCCTTGCCTGTAACCTCCTGCGCCACTTGCGCATAACGGGCCAAGGCTGCATCCAGTTCCTGCACGATTTCCGGCGTAGCTCCTTTTTGCGGACCGTATACGGCCGAAGCGCCGCGCGTACCGCACAGAGGATTATCCACGTCACAGGCTACTAAAATATCCGTCTGCGCCAAACGAGCATCCAAGCCGCTTAGATCAATACTCGCCAGCTTCGCTAACGCAGCGCCGCCTGGAGGCAATTCCTGCCCAGTCTCATCAAGGAAACGTACGCCAAGCGCCTGCAGCATGCCCGCGCCGCCGTCATTCGTCGCGCTGCCGCCAATACCGATGACCAAGCGTTTAGCGCCTGCATCCAGGGCCGCCTTAATCAGTTCGCCGGTCCCGTAGGTAGTCGTCCCTCTGGGATCTCGCTGCGCCTTGGGCACCAAGGGCAAGCCGGAAGCGGCCGCCATTTCAATCACTGCCGTCACTTTATCGCCCAGCAGTCCGTAGTAGGCTTCCACCGGCGTTCCCAGCGGACCTTGAACCGACTTTTTCACTACTGTACCGCCTGTGGAGGCGACCATGGCTTCCACCGTACCCTCGCCGCCGTCGGCAATCGGCACCAGTTGGATCTCTGCATGAGGAAATACAGTTTCTACGCCTCTCTGCATAGCCCGAGCTACCTCTAAAGCCGAAACGCTTCCTTTATAAGAATCCGGCGCAATAATTACACGCATGGTTTTTCCTCCTTAAAACAGCTAAATTTTCCGAAAGCACTTATTTATTTTATTCTATACTAAGTTCCTTGACGAAGGCAATTGTCTGGTTTGCACGATTTTTTAATGATTTTTTAGAAGTTTTGCACATAAAATTGTAAAAATATAGGCAATATCTTTTTTATTTTAGCAGGATTTTAGACAAAATCGCCAAATACTACTATCATAGCCTGGATAAAGGAAGGAGGCTTTGCAGCATGCTCCTCACCCCCGGCCTGGCGCAGCAGGTCGTCAATTCCCTCATGCCCTTAGTGCGGCAAAACGTCAATGTCATGGACGCTACTGGGACCATTATTGCTTCTTTTCAAGCCAATCGGATCGGTCATTTTCACAAAGGCGCCTTTGACGCCATCTCCCAACAGCAAACAGTGGAGATTCGACCGGAAGAGGTCAATCTGTTTCCCGGTTCGCTTCCAGGTGTTAATATGCCCATCTTTTTAGAGGGACAGGTAATCGGCGTCGTCGGCATTTCCGGTCATCCTGAAGAAGTCCGCGACACCGCGAAATTGCTCAAAGCCGTTACCGAATTAATTTTAGAGCGCGATGTGCTAATGGAGAAATTTCGCTCCCAAGCCCAATTGCACGAGCACTTCGCCAGCCTGCTGCTCTCGGAAAAAGCGGAGCAAGATACTGCCTCTTTGCAAGCATCCGCCAAGCTTCTCAAATACGATTTATCCCTTATGCGCCAGGTTGTAGTCATTGATACGGCGCCCCTTGTCCTGCAAGCGCTTGCCTTTGGCCCATATGACCTAGTCTTCACCCGTCTGCGTGAAAACATCCTGCAGCAGCTCTTGCCTTCCCCCTGCATCGGCCCCCGTGATTTTGTCGTTTTTCTGGAACAGCGCTTGATCATTTTAAGGGAAACGCAGACCTCCGCGCCGGATTCCTTGGACGCCTTGTTTCAATGGAGCCGGGAATTAGGGCAGTTATTACCGCCGCACATTGCGCCCCTTCCCATCGGCCTTGGCAGCAGCAACACCGTTACAGCGCAGCTGCATTTTTCCTACCGGGAAGCGCTGTTTGCGCTTAGCCACTGTACTCCGGCTAAACCGATCGCTTCGATCGAAGAGCTTCCTGTGTTAACAGCTTACGCGCTGCGCTACGCACCCGGCCCTAACTGCCTCCCGTTGCAACGTCTGCAAGATACGCTGCATCAAGCCAGTTTGCGCAAATTCAACATGGAAGAAACCCTGCGCTGCCTCCTGGAGCAAAATCTCAACACGTCTCTGGCGGCGAAAGAACTGTTCATTCATCGCAATACACTGCTCTTCCGTCTGGCTAAGCTGCGCAGTTCCACCGGCCTAGACCCTTGCCATCATTTCGACCATGCCGTACTCTGCCGGCTGCTACTAGAAAGATGAGAGAAGGAACGAGGATTTAAACAGGAGAATCGGAGTCGCGGGAGGGTACGCAGGAGTAGGAAGGGAGTAAAGGGAGGTTGCAACGGTGATGTTATAAGAGGCAAATTTTTTGAACAAATACGGAATAATAGAGTGGGATGCCAATGATTGAATGAGTGCTTGCGTCAACGCAAAAGATTTTTTCGTCAAACGCGAAAAAAAACGCAGACATAGTGGTGCTATGTCGAGGCTTTTTGACAAAGTTTGACGGTAAAAGATTTGCTTTGGCGTGAGTCGCGAATCAAGCAATAGCTTCCCGAAAAAGGAGGATTTTACATGAGCCATGTTATTGAAGATTTTTACCAGCCTTTAGGATTTGAAATCATTGAGTTTGCCGAGGACGGCCCCACCCTTTGCTACGAGCCGGCGGAAGACGGCCCGTACGCCATTCTCACCACGGAGGAAGGCCTCGTCCCGGAATCATTAGAGGAAAAAGTAATTTTTTCTTACTACTGCGAAGCCGGCGCTTTTCGCTGGCACGTAGAGTTTAAAAATTCTCAGACCTTTGCCGAAGCTTGGCCGTCTGGAGCATCCGCTGAAGAGCGCTTTGCAGCCATGAAAGAGCTGAGCGAAAAAGAAGAAGCATAAATTCTCTGACAAAGTAAGAAATCGGCCCTTTGCTATAAACAGCAAAGGGCCGATTTTTAGTTAGCATTCCACGCAGGCAGCTTCTTTCACCGCCACAATGACTTCTTTGGCAAAAGCTTCGCTTGATTGCGGATTTTGTCCGGTCACCCAGGAGCCGTCACGTATGACAAACGCTTCCCAAGGTTTGCTGTGCTCATAATGAGCGCCCAGCTCTTTCAGCCGGTTTTCCAGCAAAAAGGGCACCGCTTCATCCAGTTGCACCATACGCTCTTCTGCATTGGTAAAGCCAGTTAGGCGGCGTCCAGCCACCAGCGGCGTGCCGTCTTCTTTTTGCGCCCGCACCAAGCCGGCAGGACCATGACAGACAGCGCCAATCACCCAGCCGTCCACATCCGCCCGCTGGAGAAGCGCCGCTAAGATTTCATCTTTAGCCAAATCCACCATCGGGCCATGACCGCCCGGCAAAATAATCGCATCAAAAACTTCACGTTCCACTTCGCTGAGTTTCCGCGTCTTCTTTAATACCTCGGCTGCCTTTTGCCAAGCTGCCGGCTGTCCCACAGCTACGCTGCGCGGATCAATAGGAGTTTCGCCTCCTAGGGGACTCGCGACAACCACCTCAAAGCCGGCCTGAAGAAAGAGCAAGTACGGCGCCGCAAACTCTTCCAACCACAGTCCGGTCCGGTGAACCCCCATTGCCTTGGCACTCGTTACTACCATGAGCAGTTTTCCGCCTTGATTCATCCTTGTCACTCCTTTCGCCGGCTATGCTATCAATTCATGACAGCATACCTATTGTTTATTTCCCTATACAAGTGCGTTTTCCTGCCCTTTGTTAGCGAAACAACTAATAAGCACCAACGAAACTTCCGAATGATCCCAACTGCTCAGGATCTACATGCGG
Organism: Anaeromusa acidaminophila DSM 3853; assembly: GCF_000374545.1. Taxonomy (NCBI): domain Bacteria; kingdom Bacillati; phylum Bacillota; class Negativicutes; order Selenomonadales; family Sporomusaceae; genus Anaeromusa; species Anaeromusa burkinensis. The sequence goes on along the minus strand of NZ_KB894609.1, from coordinate 15,407 downwards.
AACTTTCCTACCGATTCCTGCAGTTCCTGCGCCAACTGCGCCAGCGTTTGACTGGCGGCGGCAATTTCTTCCATAGAAGCGGTTTGCTCTTCTGTCGCCGCCGATACGTCGCTGGCTTCGTCCGCCACGGCCAGGGAAAGATCTTTGATCCGCCGTACGGCTGCGGCGCTTTGACGGCTTTCCGCCACGGTCCCTGATACCTCCTCGGAAATATCCCGTACCTGCGCCGATAATTCTTCCACCAAGGAGGCAATTTCCGCAAACTGCCTCCCTGCTTCGCGAACTTGAGCCACCCCTTCGCCAACGCGCGATTTTTGCACGTCCATCACTTCAACGGTTTGCCGTATATTTCCATTGTTTTCCGCAATTAACTCTGTGATTTCTTTCGCTGCGTGCTCCGATTGCTCCGCCAGCTTGCGCACTTCATCCGCCACTACCGCAAAGCCCCGCCCGTGCTCGCCCGCCCGCGCCGCCTCAATAGCGGCGTTCAACGCCAAAAGATTGGTCTGTCCGGCAATGGTTTTAATCATATCTACAATTTCTGAAATACGCTTCGAGCTGCTGTCCAGCTCTTGAATCGCACTGCCCACTTGCGCTGCGCCGCTGCCAATGGCGTCTATGCTCTCTACTGCCGCTGCCAGACCTTTCTGCCCCTCAATCGTGGTGTTAGCCGTCTGTTCGGCAGCGCCGGAAGCAGCCTCGGCCGATTTCCCCGCTTTTTCCAGGCGCTGTGCTACACGTTCCACGGCCAAAGCGGTTTCTTCTACAGAGCTAACCTGCTGCGAGGCGCTTTCTGTAATCTCCACAGCAGCCTGAGCTACTTGCTGCGAAGCGTCCGCTGCTTGACTGGAGCTGGCCGTCAGTTCCTGCGAAGAACCCGCCAATTTTTCCGCCGAACGAACCGTCTCTCCGACCAGCTTCCGCAAACTGGCAACCATCGCCAAAAAGCTATTATTCAGCACACCAATTTCGTCGGCGCGCTCGCTGGCATCCAGGTGAATCTGCAGCTCTCCGGCAGCCACTTTCTGCGCCGCTGCAGCTACTATGGCTACGGGTTTAGCAATCGCACCCGCCACGTTCATCAAGACAAAGCCCAGAAAAAGAATAGCCGCCACACTCAAGCCCGCCATCCATAAGCCTAACTCGCGAACCGGCTGATACACCTCAGCAGAGGGTACCTCCAGCACTAACGCCCAGCCGCTGCTGCCTACGGGACTCGAGGCAAAAAAGCGATCTTCTCCGTTAAAAGAAAGCTCTTGAAAACTGGAACGACCACTCAAAAAGGCGGCTCCCGCTTCCTTCAGTTTTCCATTTTCCATCGTTAGTACGTTATCGTTCAACGTCAATGAAGGATGAGCGACATAGAAGCCCTCGCGGTTTAAGATAAAGGCCTGCCCGGAGTCTCTCATGCGCACGCCTTGTGTCATTTGCCCGATCGCATCCAACGACAAATCCATCCCCAGCACCGCTATCGGCGTCCCATTCTGCCGAATGGCGGCGGAAAGGCTGATAACCGGTTTTTTGGTAATCGCATCAACATATACTTTGGAAAATACCACGCCATTACTGGAAAGAGCGTCTTTAAACCAATCTCTTGTCGCCGGATCATAATCCGCCGGCGGCGCCCAGCCTGTGCCGTCAATAAATTTTTTACTGGGAAAGGCCACATAAATATCCTGCGCCCCAGGCGTATTTTTCGTTAAATACGTTACGGTTCGTAAAATTTCTTCGTCCGCCGGAAGGCCTACGCTCCACGCGGCTGCCAAAGCCCCTACGGTTTCCTGCTTCGTCGACAGAATGGTTTGCACCGCTTCCGCATAGCGGGCGGATGCCTGACTCATTTCCATACGAATTTCTTCGGTTAAAGCGCGGCTCGCCTGCCAATATGCCACTCCACTCAACAGAACCAGCACCACCATCACCGGAATACAAATTGCCAGCATCATTTTTGACCGTAATTTCATAGCCGCCGCCTCCTTCAACGCCTGCTCTCCTACAGGCATTTACCTTGAAACCAAGGACAAAATGCAAAAAAGCAACGCGAATTTGCTTTGGCTACATTGCCTTGCAAACCGTGTTGCTTTACCGAATTTCTTTTCATTTTGTCCACTGGAGATAGGACAATTATACCATTTTTGCTCCAAAACGCAATGCATTCCCTGCATTTTTTACACAAAAACAATAAAAACAAGAAACAAGCGCATATTTCGTTCCATTCTCTTCCATTTGCAATGGACTTGTTTTCTATGTTTAAACATAAACGACGCACAGCTGCGACTTTTCAAAGTACAACGCCTTTAAAACAAAAAAACTCCGGCTGCAAGCGTAATTTTGCAGCCGGAGCCAACGTATTTGGTTGTTTATTTTTCCAGGAAGACTTTGTCGTTGCCGCCAGCCTGGGGCGGCGCAAAGAGGCAGAATACCTTCATGTCTTCCCCGCCGGTTACCCGGGTAGCATGATATACGCCACGAGGATTAATATGAAGATCGCCAGCTTTCACAGGCACCCACTGTCCATCAATGTACATTTCACCCTGGCCTTTATAGACAAAAACAATTTCTTCGGCCGATTTATGGAAATGACGGCCAATCAAAGGACCGTGATTTTGCACTAACACCAGTTCACTGCGAGGAGATTTGTAGACCGAATCGCCACGAGTGGCCGCACCGGCTTGGAGCGGATGTTCCGCATAGAAAGAATCCAGATTAATCAGCATTCCTTCCTTGGACGAAGCGTCCGGCAAAGACGGCGCACCCACTACGCCTTGGAAATTATCAGGGAAAAATACTTTATCATTGCCGCTTTCTTGAGGTTGCGTAAAGAAGCCGATCACTTCCATAGGCTCATCGCCGGTCACCCGGGTTCCATGAACTACGCCACGAGGATTGACATGAATCTCACCGGCTTTTACCGGCACCCATTTGCCGCCGATAAACATTTCGCCTTGGCCTTTGTGCACATAAACAATTTCATCGGCTGTCGCATGGTAATGTAAACCGATTAACTTGCCCTGGTTTGTCACTAAGCTGGCCTGCACACGAGGAGACTTGAACACTTCATCGCCGCGCGGACCTGCGTTGGTCGGCTGATGGGCCGCAAAAAACTCATCCAAATTAATTAAAAGTCCTTTGTCCGCCGAAGCGTCCAAAAGCCCTTTATCTCCTACTACCGGCCCTGGCGCGGCAAAAACGGTTCCCGTCATCATCATCAGGCACAATACGCCGAATAAGAATATACGCTTCATTTCATTCATCCTCTCTTTTTTAGCTGGTTCATTAGTTTATCGTTTTAGTATACCGATTTACTAGCAAAAAAGAAAAAAACCGTTTTCCCGCCTCCTTCTCTAGTCAAGAAATCACCTAATTATGTATAATCTGCGCCTATGGTTCTTTCTTTTGCGACGCAGCACGCTTCCGTTAGTAATTTCTTAAGCATATTTTTTAGAAACCGGTTTCTATGTGCGCAGTTTTTATTATAATCTATATATTTCCATTTGTCTAATAGTTTTGAGGAATTTTTTGTATATTTAATCACCTGCAAACTTAGGAACAAAAACAAACCGGGAGCGCCTCCCTGCTGCACTCCCGGTCTGTTTTAAGCTGCCGTTACATCCGGAATTTCCCCACCAACGCCTGCAGGTCCTGCGCCAAATGAGCCAACGTCTGACTGGCCGAGGCAATTTCCTGCATAGACGCCGCTTGCTGCTCCGTAGCCGCGGAAACGCTTTCCGCCTCGCCCACAACGGTTACGGAAATGGTCTTCACTTCTTCCACCGAGCGGACGGTGTTGCGGCTGTCCGCTACGACCGCCTCCGCTACCGTCGTAATGCCCATAATCTTCTTGGACAGATCTTCCACCAAACGGGCAATCTCCGCAAATTGCCTGCCCGCTTCATTCACGCGATCTACGCCTTCGCCGACACGGGTCTTCTGCACGCCCATCACGTCAACGGTTTGCCGGATATTGCCATTATTCTCCGCGATCAAATTGGTAATTTCCCTAGCGGCTGTTTCCGACTGCTCCGCTAGCTTGCGGACTTCATCCGCCACTACCGCAAAGCCCCTGCCGTGCTCGCCCGCCCGCGCCGCTTCAATGGCGGCGTTAAGGGCCAAAAGATTGGTCTGACCGGCAATGGCCGTGATCATGGCCACCATTTCCGAAATGTGCTGCGAACTGGCGTCAAGAGCCTGAATGGCTCCGCCCACCTGTTCAGCTCCGGTACCGATCGCCTGCATACTTTCAATGGCCGAAGCCAAGCCTTTTTGCCCTTCTACTGTGGTTTTCGTCGTTTCATTGGCCGCCGCCGCTACCGCACTGGCAACAGACGCAACTTCTTCCATCTTCCGCGACATGGATTCCACCACTTTAGCCGCTTCGGTCACAGCAGTGCTCTGCCGTCCGGCGCCTTCGGTAATGGCAACGGCCGATTGCGCCACATGCTGCGCCGCTTCCGCAGACTGACCAGCGCTGGCGGTCAGTTCTTCCGATGAAGCCGCCAGCTGTTCCGCCGACTGCAGCGTTTGTCCGACCATCTGCCGCAGCCCTTTAGTCATAGCTTCGAAGCTGCTGTGCAAAATGCCAATTTCATCTTTGCGGTCTGTAGGCTCCAAGGTCATGTGCAAGTCGCCTTCAGCCACCTGCTTGGCCGCCGCCGCCACTTCCGCCACCGGATTGGCGACGGAGCGAGCGATGAAGAAAACGATGGCCAGCAAAAGCACCAGCGAAAGCACGCCAATGCCAAGCATCGTCATCGCTAAGCGATTTACGTTGGCAAATACTTCGTCTTTAGGAACGCCCAAAACAATCACCCAGCCGCTGTCTCCTATAGGCATGGAGGCTAAAAACCGTTCCACTCCGCCAAAGACATACTCGCTAAAGGAAGGCTTCCCGCTTAAAAATACTTTCCCCCCTGCAGCCAAGCTTCCATTTTCGATTTGCATAATGTTATCTTCTAGCTTCAATGTCTTATGGGCTACAAAAAATCCTTCCTGGTTGAGCAAGTAAGCATATCCCGTATCCCGGATTTTGATGCCGAGCACGGCGTCATTAATTTGCTGCAGCGATAAATCCATGCCGACCACTGCGGCCACTTTACCTTGCTGCCGGATGGCCATAGATAAGCTCACAATGGGCTTCTTGGTAATGGCGTCCATGTAAACCTTAGACATCACTACCTTTTGAGAATTAGCGGCGTCCGTATACCAGCCGCGCCCGGTCGGGTCATAATCGGCCGGCGGCACCCAGCCCGTACCGTCGATAAAGCGCTTGTCCGGAAAGGCCACAAATACATCCTGCACGCCAGGAGTGTTTTTCGTCAATTGCGTAAGCACGCCTCGCAACTCGTTTTCATTCGGCAATGCAACGCTCCAGGTGTTAACAAGCGCCTGCATTTGATCCATCTTGCCGACGATCAGCGTATTTACTTCCGCACTGCGATGCGCCGCCATGGCTTCCATTTCTAGTTTGATCTCTTCTCGCAACATCGTGCTAGCCTGCCAATAAGCAAACCCAGAAAGCACAACGAGAATGGCCATGACCGGGAAGAAAATGGTTAAAATCATCCGATTTCGCAAATTCATCTTGCATCACCCTTTCTGCTCATCCTTTCACCTGTATAATAAAAAGCCAGGGCACACCTACCACAAGGAAAAGTCCTTAGCGTTAGCGAGTAACCCTGGCAAAATTGAGCTTCGTCAAGCTTTTGCATTAATTGCTATTTTCTTTTATTTTAACACAGTTAGAATCTTTATTCATTATTTATCTTTAATATAATCAACTATCCCTAAAGTTCAGCCGTTTTTCAGCGCTTCCAACCGCTCCGCCGCCCGCTTTAAAGTCCGATCTACCATGCCGTCCTTATCTTTACCTACAGCGTCACGGCTATCGACCATCTTCCATACCGGCTGATTGGTTTTAGCATCCAACAAAGTCACTTCGATCCCTGTGTGCGCCGTTATTTCATCATGAGCGGGAACTTCGCGAATCTTCGTCACCGGAATATCCACCCACTCTTCAATCGTCGTCTGTCTTCCATCCGGTCCGGTTATTGTTTTATTCCGGCATACGCGCTCGGTCGTAGTGTAGGTCTCCATATAGGCTGGAATATGACGAATTGTATCATTATACACCGTAAAGCGAACTTGCAACAAACCTTGCGCATAAAAAGCAATAGCATCTTGCATTAGCTGATTAAAATGCGCCGGATCGCTCTTTTCCAGTTCCGCCATATTTTCATTGTTATTGGCGCCCGCCTTCTTCACCAAATCTGGATAGCTTAAAAACGCCAACCCGGCTTTAGCAAAACGCTCATTGATGGAAAACTGATTTCTCACTCTATCGCTTAAAACCAGCCTCCGCATATCATCTACAGCCGCATCCGGTCCAAATTCCGTCTTTACTACCAGCATTTTCACGGTCTTAAAGTCAAAACCGCTTTGCTTCCATTCATCTTTGCGCTCCTCCGCGCCAACCAAGGCTGCCGGCAGCAGCCAAGTCACCAATAGAAAAATTGTAAAAATACGCCATGATCTCCGTAGCATCCCATCTCCTCCTTGTATTTGCTTTCCAATATTTTCATTTTAAAGCATTTTGGAGAAAACGCCAAGACAGGAGAAACGAGAGGGTCCGCAGGAGAAACACGAAAACCGGTTTTTGAACAAAAGAACCAGAGTCACGGAAGGATCCCAAGAAGGATTGTGGGGTACGCCCTACGATTCTCCTTGCAACTCTTGTTCAATCCCCGGCTTCGCTTCGTTGGCAAGCTGCTTTTACAAGGCCGCGGAATCAAAGGAAAGGTATTTCCACAGATCTTTTTGAGCATACCGTTCCACGACCAGCCGCGCCGTGGCTACGTTGTTGTCCGGCGGGTTGGGAATAGTTACGCAACCAGGCCCCACCATCACACCGCGCAGATCGGTTTCACTAAGGAAATAAGCTACTTCTTCCATCACTTCGCTCGGCGAACCGTAGGAAATCGCTCCTTCTTCATCCAAGCCTCCCAAAATGCATTTATCGGTTAAGGCTCTGGCTCGGCGCAGCGGCGGATACTCGTGGCAGTCATGCCAGTTCAGCGCCTGTACCGGATAATCGAGAAATTCATCAAAGAAAATTTTGCGGCCATGGATGTGCAGTGTGTTGAACCAGCCTTCTTCGGCTGCGGCCAACACCTGCAAATCGTAACGGCGGCCAAAGGCTTCATATTCCGCCTGGCTCAGAAAATCGTGCGTGGCGCAGGCGGTAGCAAAAAAGATGCCTGCCGCTCCGGCGCGCAGTGTTTCTTTAACAAAGGCAAGCGTCGTTTCCGTAATGGCCTCCAAGGCCTGGTGAACTAAACGCGGATACTCCCGCAGATCGCGCGCCACCCGCTCCCCGGCCAGCTTACGGGCCACCGTCAGCGGACTGTACACCGTCGGCACTACCGGCACATCCTTTTGGGCCAGGCTCACGGCGCAGCGCGTAGTCAGCACCTGACGCCCCCAGGCTCCCTGCGTTGCATCCACGGCCTTGATCTTCAGCCAATCACTGCTTTGCGTTATCGCCGGACGCCGCAGAACCGCTACTTCCGTAGGAGTGTCAAAAAAACGAATTTCGCAGCCCCAGTCATGCACCGGATAGGAGTCGTATGGCGTCAGTTTGATGAAGTCTAAATCAAATTTCTCCTGAAATGACACATGCGCCTGCGCCAGTTGCAGCGGATCCCGATCCGCGGCGGGAAAATGCTTCCATAAGGACACCGGCGGCCGGTCTACAGGGAGGCCTCTGAGAGCCGCTTTTACTCTCTCCACTTTTTGCATGACTACCACTCCTTCCACTGCCAAAAAGAAAAAGGCCTGAGCATCTCTTTTACAAGATGGTCAGGCCTTCAGGTTTCTGATCAGCGCTGTGTTTTATAGGTTTTGCAAATAATAGCATATTGTCAAACCCTCTGTCAACTGTAAAAAACCAGCACCGTTTCTTTGTCTACTTCCCGCACTGAAAGTTCATTCGTTTTTATACGGTTCTTCTTCCAGTATTTATTCCTTCTAAAAGGCAGGATTTTCGCAAATGCAGCGAGAAGACTGGCTGTATTATTTTCGTTTATTTTTCCCAAAAAGGAGGCCTTTATTATGAGTCAAAAATCCTTTTCCCTAAAGTACGGCAAAGGAGAACTTGCTTTTTCTCTGCCCAGCGAACAGGTAGCCTGTGAAGTTTTAGGCCGCGATTATCCGCCGATTGAAGATGTCTCCAGCGCTATACGCCAGGCACTGGCTCATCCCATCGACAGCCCGCCGCTGCGCGAACTGGTTCGTCCGGGAGAAACCGTCGTCATCACCGTAAGTGATATTACCCGCGCCTGGCAAAATATGGACCAGGTCCTGCCCCTTTTGCTGGATGAATTGAATCTAGCCGGCGTGCCGGATGAAAACATTACCGTGCTTATTGTCGTCGGCGGTCACCGGCAAAATACGGAAAGCGAATTCGTCACCCTCTGCGGTGAAACGGTCTGCCACCGCGTACGCGTCCTTAATCATGACGCCTGGGACGACGCCAACATGGTGTATCTCGGCAAGACCAGCCGGGGTACCGAAGTTTCCGTCAACCGCTTGGTGGCGGAAGCCGACCGAGTCATTCTCACCGGCGGCATTATCTACCACTACATGGTAGGCTACGGCGGCGGCCGCAAAAGCATTTTGCCCGGCTGCAGCTCCATTAAGACCATCCGCCAGAACCATCTGTGGGCGCTGGCACCCGGCGGCGCCTCCGGTTCGAACCCCAATGCGTTTTCCGGCCGCACCGAAGGCAATGAATGTCATGAAGACATGATGGAAATTGCCGCCTTCGTTAAGCCCGACTTCATTCTTAATGTCGTGCCCACTCCCAAAGGCGAGTTTGCGGGCATTTTTGCAGGCAACTGGGTCTCCGCCTGGCAAAAAGGGACCAAATTGGTCGATGAAATTTACGGCGTGGAGATCCCGGAAAAGGGCGACATCGTCATTACCACTGCCGGCGGGTTTCCTAAGGACATCAATTTGTACCAAACCGGCAAAACCATGGATAACGCCTACTATGCCGTCAAGCGCGGCGGCGTGGTGATCCTCCTCAGCGAATGCCCGGACATCTACGAGCCGCCGGAATTCAGCGACTGGTTCAAATACGGCAGCCGCCAGGAAATGGAGGCGGCTTTGCGCAAGAACTTTGGCATCCCCGGCTGGGTAGTCCTCAAGGAAATGGAATGCGGCGACATAGCCACCTTTATCATGGTAACGCTGCCGCAAAACGCGAATTTAGTAAAAAAAGCCAACATGATTCCTGTAAGCACCATGGAGGAAGCCTTAGCCATCGCCAAAGAACGCTGTGCCAGCGACGCCCCCCGCTATATTGTCATGCCGCAAGGCGCTAATACCGTGCCCCTTTTAGACGGCAAAGTCTCTGTAGGCTAAACCTAATAACGCCAAGGCCTCTTTGCTAGGTCCTTGGCGTTATTATTTCCCCCTTTTGGAAAAAACAGTATATCCTCTCCTGCAAGACTGCTATAATGACTATATACGTTTTTATTGCATACAATCAAAAGGGAGGCCGTCACGATGTCCACTTCGTCCCATTATCATCGCACTCTATTTGAAAGATCTCCCAATGCCATTGCGTACCACCGGCTGCTCCGCGATGATACCGGCGCTGTCTGTGACAGCCTTCTCTTACATGTAAATCCTACGCTAGAACGTTTATTCCAGCGACCCGCCAACAAGTTAATCGGCCGACGCTTCTTGGAGGTTTACCCCCATCATAGCGAGAGAACTCAACGTTTCATCTCCAGCTTGGATGAGGCATCCCGAAGCCAAACAGAGATTACCCTGAGCTTTCATGCGCAATTCATCGACAAATGGCTGCGCACGACGCTTTTCACTTTAGACGCCGACACGGTCGCTTCCATTTCTACGGACATCACGCAGGAAGTGATGCAGGAAATCGAATTCAAAGGGTTCTTGCAGTCCAACTTGGACATGCTTGCCGTTGGCGATAAGAACGGACGCTTTATACGGGTCAATCAAGAATTCGAAAATATTCTCGGTTACAGCACGGACGAACTAGAAGGACAATCCGTCACTGAGTTCATTCATCCTGACGATCTAGACGCCACCTTTGCCGCGCTTAAAACGTTAAAAGAAGAAATCCCCCTTAACCAATTCATCAACCGCTACCGCTGCAAAACCGGTGAGTATAAATACCTGGAATGGCGCGCTCATCCTATTGGGGAATACATTTACGCCTCTGCCCGGGATACTAGTGAGCGTCGCCGCTTAGAAAAGGAATTGCAAGAAGTCAACGCAAAGCTATCCGAACAAACGGCCCTCTTAACTGCCCAAAATCATCGTCTGAAACTGCAAGCCACCACTGATGAATTAACCAACGTCTACAACCGTTATTTCTTGGATCAGACCCTCGACGAGCTGCTGGACCGCGCTGACCGCTATAACGAAACCATTTCACTGGTTATCTTCGATTTGGACCGTTTTAAAAAAGTCAACGATACTTGGGGGCATCCGGTAGGAGACGAAGTGTTGAAACATACGGTGCGGTTAGCGAAAAACCAACTGCGCCAAGCGGATATTTTAATTCGACTGGGCGGTGAAGAATTCGCCATTCTCATGCCCCAGACCCATCTCAACGGGGCTATTCAAGTGGCCGAAAAGCTACGGAAGGAACTAGAAACCCATCCCCATGCCGTAGCAGGCTGCACGACCGCCAGCTTCGGCGTTGCCGAGCGTTTGCGGGCCGAATCCTTCAAGCGCTGGTACAAACGCGCCGACCAAGCTATGTACATCGCCAAAGAAAGCGGTCGCAACCGCGTCATGCCTAGTTCGGTAGAAGATGCCCACTCGTTAACCAACGTCGACTTGCACTGGCAAGAGGCCTGGAACAGCGGCAGCCGGGAAATTGATACGCAGCATCGCAAGCTGCTGGAACTGGCCACGCGTCTTCTGAACCAACGCGGTTCGATAGAAACGGAAAAAAATTTGGAAGAACTTACCGAACATATCGATTTCCATTTTTCTTCCGAAGGACGGCTGCTTACCAAATTGCATTACGAGGGAGCAACCGAGCACGCCCAGCTTCACCATAAGCTTTTGTCAAAATTCGACCAGTTGATACAAGCGTACCATAACGGATCTGTCCGCACTTCGGCTTTCTTTTCCTTTATTATTGACGATCTAATCATGGATCATATGCTCAAAGAAGACGTGAAGTTTTTTTCGTTCCTGCGGCAGCATATCCATGATAACAACACCCCTGTCTAAAATTCTATCTTTTCTCCTCGCAGACGCTTACGGGCGTCTGCTTTTTTGTTATAATAAAAAGATACCCATTCTGCGAAAACGAGGATTATTTCATGCTAAATCTCCATTTAACCGACGAAGCCATTTCCCAAGAAGCCTCTTGGGAAAGCGCTTACCAACGCGGCTGTACCTATCACCGCCAAGGCCGCGTAGATAGACTGCGCTTTGACGCAGCCCAGCAGCGCTATTATGCGGTTGTCCGAGGCACCCGCTCTTATAAGGTTGAAGCATGGGGCGACACGCGTATGCTCCATTACCAATGCAACTGCCCCGCCTATGACGGCTATAGCGCCTGCAAGCACATCGTCGCCGTTCTTAAAGCCATCCAACACCGCGAAGCGCTCTCTCTTCCTGACGGCGAAGACGCGGCAAGCCAACACAGCCCCAATCTGACTCCTGCCGAAGCGGCCCTTTTGGCCCATTATCGCCCCCAGGCCCAAACAGCAGCAACGACTAAAGGCAGCCAGGAAGTACAGCTAGCGGTTACTTACTGCCGCCGCCAAAGCGGCGTCCTCTCCCAAACTTGGCTGGAGCTGAGCATTGGCGTAGGCCGTCTGTACGTCTTGAAAGACTTACCTGCCTTTTTGGAGCATTTCTGTTGGGGCCAGCCCCATCCGTTCGGCAAAAATTTCACTTTCACCCCGGGCACAATGCGCTTTGACAGTATTTCGGGGCAGCTGTTCACGCTGATTCGCGAGGCCTATCAGAGCGAGCGCGAACGCCGCGCTTGGAGCGGCAGCTTTTTCACCGCCAACGATACGCTCTCTTCGTTCCACAATAAACGAGGCTTCTCCCTGGACAGCGCCCAACAGCGTCAATTTTGGCAATGGGCCCAGCAGCACCACGTTCCTATCCGGCTGCTTTTAAACGACAAGGAATACGACGCGGCGCCCGTCCTTGCAGGCAAGCCTCCTCTCACCACTGTTTTAGACGATATTCCGGGAGGCGTCAGCGTACGCCTGGACGCTCCGGAAGCCTCCTGGGAACTTCTGACCGGTAACGGCAGCCATCTTTACTGCGGCGGCAGCATTTACGCCGTTCCCGAAGACTTTCGCCTGGCCTGGACGCCGCTGTTAGAACATTTTCAAGGACATAAAGTCCGAGAACTCCGCATCCCCTTGGAAGAATCAGAGCCTCTTTTCAGCGCCATGATGCCTAAACTGGAAGCGGCTGGTTCGGTGCAAGTGGCGGCAACGCTGCAGCAGCGCTTTCGCCGGGAGCCGCTGGAGGCCAAGATCTATCTTGATCGCTACGGCTCCGGCCTGGCGGCGCGGCTGGAATGCCGCTACGCCGGGCAGCTCCTGGAAGAAGGCGCTCCGACGCGTCGGGATGAGACCGGAGCCATCTGGCTGCGGGATGAAGCAGCGGAAAGCGCCGTACGTCAAGCGCTTTCCCAGGCAGGCTTTCGGGAAAGCGGCCTGTTTTGGCAGCTAGAGCACCCGGACGCGCTTTTTCATTTTGCCGACGAAGGCCTAGCCGCCTTGCAGCAACAAGCCGAAGTCTTCGGCGCTGATGATCTGCGCCTCAAGATACGCCCGATGAGCGCCAGCGCCGGTGTTCGATTAAGCAGCACCGGCTTGGTAGAGCTGTCGTTAGAGCACGAAGGACTGGACCGCAAGGAACTCTGGGATATTCTAGCTTCGTACCGACAAAAAAAGCAGTACCACCGTCTCAAAGACGGCGCTTTTCTAAAACTCGAAGGCGCTGCCGAGGAGATGCTGGCGATGGTAGACAGCTTGGGACTGAGCAAACAAGAACTAGCGCAAGACAATTTAACGCTGCCCCGTTACCGCGCGCTATACCTGGATTTACTCGCTCGTGAAAGCCAATCTCTGCATGTCGAACGGGAAAAGAGCTTCCGCCAGTTAGTACGGGATATCCGCCGCCCTGAAGAAAGCGAATGCGAATTGCCGCAGCAGCTCAACGCCCAACTGCGTGAATACCAGGAAACAGGCTACCGCTGGCTAACCGCCCTGGCGCAGCATCAATTAGGCGGCATTCTGGCGGACGACATGGGACTCGGGAAAACGCTGCAAATGCTGACGTTCTTGCAATACGCCAAGGAACAAGGCGAAACAAGACCGTCTCTGGTCGTTGCGCCTACGTCTCTTGTCTATAACTGGCTGGAGGAAGCCTCTCGCTTCACGCCGGACCTGCGCGTGCGCGTCCTTGCCGGCCAACAAAGCAGCCGTCAAGAGGCGCTGCAAGACCTAGAAGATACGGATCTTTTCATCACGTCTTACGGCGTACTGCGCCGGGACATCGAAAATTACCAGGAACTCAACTTTTATTGCGCCATTCTCGACGAAGCGCAGCATATCAAAAACCCCGGCACCCAGGCGGCGCAGGCGGCAAAAGACATTCCCGCCCAAGTGCGCTTTGCCCTCACCGGGACGCCGGTGGAAAATTCTCTCACCGAACTGTGGTCCGTCTTTGATTTCATTTTACCCGGCTACTTGCGGAGCCATAAATTCTTCCAGGATCACTTTGAAACCCCCATCGTCAAAGACCAGGATCAAGAGGCGCTGCAAAACCTAAGCCGCCACATCCGTCCGTTCTTGCTGCGTCGCTTGAAAAAAGAAGTACTCAAGGAGCTGCCTCCGAAAGTAGAAAGCAAGATGAGCGCTGAAATGACGCCGCGCCAAAGCAAGGTCTACGCCGCCTGGCTGGCTAAAGCCCGCCAGGAAATGCAAGAAGAGCTTACCGCACAGGGCTTTGAGCAAAGCCGCATCAAAATTCTGGCGCTCCTCACGCGCCTGCGCCAGCTTTGCTGCCATCCGGCTCTCTTTCTTGACGATTATCGCGGCGGCAGCGGCAAGCTGGATCTCTTGCACGAGCTGCTCCAAGACGCCCTGGACGGCGGCCACCGGGTGCTGCTCTTCTCCCAGTTCACAGGCATGCTGGATCTTATCCGCCAGCATCTGGCCAAGGAAGGTATCGACTGCTTCTACCTGGACGGCGCCACCCCCGCCCAAGAACGCCTGCGGCTGGTGAACGCCTTCAACGGCGGTGAAAAATCGGTTTTCCTCATCTCCTTAAAAGCCGGTGGCACCGGTCTCAATCTCACCGGCGCGGACATGGTCATTCATTATGATCCCTGGTGGAACCCGGCCGTTGAGGACCAGGCCACCGACCGAGCCTACCGCATCGGCCAGAAGCAATCCGTCCAAGTATATAAGCTTATCGCCAAAAACACCATCGAAGAAAAAATTTACGCCCTACAGGAACGCAAAAAGGAAATGATCGACTCCGTTATTCAGCCGGGCGAAAATTTCCTGGGCAAGTTAAGCGAAGCAGAACTGCGCGAACTGTTCTTGTAAGTTCCCATACTTTTCATGACACCAGAGAGCTAATGCTCGCAGAAACATACTGTCTTAGAAAAGCCAGCCCCGGCAAGGTGTGCTTGGCGAAACTTTTAGAGGCGAGACGGTCCGCAGGACAAAAAAGCGACGACTTGCAGGAGTAGAAATACGGTTGTTTGAGCACAACGAGTTTCCGTATTTCCCTGCAAGTCGTCTTTTTTTGAGTCGAGAATCTTCTTGTTTCGACAAAGATACCGCGCTAAGGCGATGCTTAGTCTAGTTTTATATCCCGCATCGCTTCGGCGATTTCCAAGAAACGCTCTTCCGAGGCCAAGAAGGCTTCCACCACCACCGGATCAAAATGCGTTCCTGATTCGGCCTCGATCATGCGCACCGCCGTAGCATGGGGATACGGGTCCTTATATACCCGCCGACTGATTAAGGCGTCATACACATCCGCCAGCGCCATCAAGCGAGCGGATAAGGGAATCGACTCGCCAACCAAGCCATCCGGATAGCCGCTGCCGTCCCACTTTTCATGGTGGCCTGGGGATGCGGACAAAAAGTTGGACTCGGGTGGCATTCTGAAAGGGGCAAGAAAAATGTATTCAGAAGGCCAGAAAAAACGAGCGCTAACACTGTATGACCAATGCAAATCCGTGACTAAAGTTATTCAGTGCTTGGGGTTTCCAACAAGGAAGGCATTATATAACTGGATAGCAGAAAGAGATTTGCCACCCAGAATAAAAGCTTCAAGGAGGCAATGGAATAACAAACCGGATCACCCTA
>NZ_KB894608.1 GCF_000374545.1 Anaeromusa acidaminophila DSM 3853 | reverse complement strand
TTGGATATTATGTGAGTACAGTTGGCCTTAATGAAGCTACAATAAAAAAGTATATAAGAGAACAAGAGAAAGCAGATCAAATGATGGATAAAATTAGTGTAAAAGAGTTAGAAGACCCCTTCAGGGGTAGCTAGTACCAAGTGCAAAGATGGCTTGAACGAAGTGAAAAGCAGCACTTTTAGGTGCCGCTAGTAATCAGCCCTTATAGGGCTGGTGCATGCCGCCCGTTTAACGGGCGGTCATGACTGTGTTTAGTGGCGTTATAAAAACAGCAATTAACTAGCATTTTGTATACTTGTTTCAAATTGTGCAAAAATTAAAAAAGGAAATATCCTTAATGTGGCGAATAGTGTACTGTGGTTGCAAATGTGCGTATAGAAAAAACATTTTTAAGGAGGCGAATTGGTAGATGATTTGGGTGGGAGCTATTATTGTCTTGCTTACTTTTGTTGCTATTGTGAAACGCTATGAAACAAGGTTAGTGCTGTTTTTAGGCGGCTTAGCCATGGCGGCGGCGGCGGGGAAACCGCTGGCGGCTATGGACGCTTTTGCCAAGGCCATGGTGAATGAAGGCTTGGTAACGACGATTTGTACGGTGATGGGTTTTTCCTATGTCATGAGCGTAACCAATTGCGACAAGCATTTGGTGCATTTGCTGGCAGGGGGCCTCAAGCGGGTGAAGCCGATCTTAGTGCCTGGCGCGGTGGTGGTGACCTGGGTGTTGAACATTGCTTTGCCTAGTACAGCTGGCTGCGCTGCCGCCGTAGGGGCAGTGCTGATCCCCACGTTGATCCGTTCCGGCGTGCATCCGGCTATGGCTGCGGCCTGTGTTATGTCGGGGACTTTCGGCAGTACCATGAGCCCGGGGCTTAGCCACAATCCCTTTGTGGCTAAGCTGGCGCAGGTGGATGTGATGACGGTCATTGCCAATCACGCGCCGGCGGTGCTGGTGGTACTGGCTATTGCGGCGCCGATGCTGGCGATGGTAGCGTACTGGCGCAAGGAAGGCCCGGACGCGGAGCGTGCCGCTGCGTTTCAGGAAGACGGTCAGGATTTCAAAGTCAATCTCTTAAAAGCCATTATTCCAGCGCTGCCGCTGTTGCTGCTGGTATTGGGCAGCAAGCAGCTTGGCGTGATTCCGACGGTGACTGTGCCGCAGGCCATGATTATCGGGGCTATGCTGGGCTTTTTGGCTACCTTCCAAAATCCCCAGGAAATTTCCAAAGGCTTTTTTAAAGGCATGGGCGATTCGTATGGAGACATTATGGGCATTATCATTGCCGCTGCTGTGTTCACCCAAGGGATGCAGATTATTGGTCTCACCGGCGCGATGATTGAGAAAATGAAAGCCTCCCAGGATATTGCGATTTATGCGGCGACCTTTGGGCCGTACTTCTTAGCAATTCTCAGCGGCTCCGGCGATGCGGCGGCACTGGCTTTCAACGGGGCGGTAACGCCTCATGCGGCGCAATTCGGCTGGGCTATCAGCGATATGGGTTCGCTGGCTACCATTTCCGGCGCCTTGGGACGGACCATGTCACCCGTAGCGGGCGGTTTGATTGTCTGCGCGACCATTGCCAAGGTCAATCCCTTTGAGATTGCCAAAAGGACGGCGCCGGGCATGGTGCTGGGCGTAATCGCGGTGCTTTTGGTTTTCTCGGTACGCTAACCACAGAAAGACTTGGTGAATTCTTGTTCTTTAATAGGAGCGTGCTATGGCCTTGCCGCCTTCTGGATTTACAGGGGGCGGCTTTACTTTTACCATAGAGAGAAGGAACGATGACGCAGGGAGAAGGCGGACTATGGATGTCTATAAGATCTTCAGCCCGGAGGAAGCGGCAGCGTACGTACGGCAGGCGTTGCCCGAATTTAGCAAGAAGGGGCCTCTTCGCGCCAGGCGTCTTGCAGGAGACAGCCGCAGCGTAGACGGTCATGTGAACGAGATTACCCGCGTGGAGGCGGTTGACGGAAGCTCGGTCATCCTTAAACAGCTGATGCCGCAGGTCAACTTGACCTCTCACGGGGAAGTCTATGAGCTGCCATTAGCGCGCATGGCGGTGGAAGTGCATGCGCTGCGTTTTTGGGAGCGTCTTTGCCCAGGTACGACGCCGCAAATTTATCGTTGGGATGATGAGCGCAAACTGTTAATCATGGAAGATTTGGGGCGGCTCCGTTTATTAAGTGAGAGTATTCTGGAACGCAGGCAGTTTCCGGAAGTTGGCAAGCGACTAGGCAAATTTCTGGGGACAACCGCGTTTTATACCTCAGAGTGTTTTCTTGACCTGGAAGAAAAGAAGCTGCTGCAAGCGACCTTTGCGGATGGGCAAACCAAGCCTTTTTGGAAGCGGTTGTTTTTTCAAGGCGCCATGCTGACGCCGCCGCTGGAAGCGGTCAATCCGCTCATCAAGAAAGAAATGGCGGAGCTCTGCGCCTTGTCGCCGGTGCGGAGGGAGGTGGAACGCTTGCAGGAGCGCTATGCCTGGCAGCGGCAATGTCTGATTCATTCCGATTTACATACGTCCAATATTTTTGCGGACGAACAGGAAATCAAGATTTTTGACGCCGAGTATGCTACCTACGGGCCGGTGGCCTTTGATCTAGGGCGGCTTCTAAGCAGTCTGGTTTTGAGTTATGCCGCTCTGCAAGCCAGGAACGATGTGGCGGCGGTGGAAAAAAGGGAGTATCAGGCATACCTTTTGGACGTAATAGAAGAGATTTATCAAGAATTTGGCGATTCTTTTCAGACGGCCTGGGAGGAGCATTTCGGGGAGAGCAACCCCTTTCAAAGTCCTTACAACCGTTTTTCCCGGCAAGAGCGTTTGGCTGATACCCTCGGTTTTATTGCCTGCGCTTCGGTAGGACGCCTGTGCGACGCAGGGCTGCCTTTTGATTTCAAAGAATTGACAGATCTACGGGTACAGGCATCAGGGCAGCGGCTGGTGCTGTGTCTAGCGGAAGAACTGCTGCTGTGTGGAAAGAAGATGACGGAGATAAACGAGCTGACCGCTTGCTTGCGGCGGCTGGCGGTTCAAGCGGACTGAGTAATCTATAAAAGCTCCTTTGCCCAAGCCTTTAAGACGGTGCGGCAGAGGAGCTTTATCCATATAGCTGAATGGATAAGCGTTAAACGGCTAGGTAATAAATTGGAGGGACGCTGCTAAAGAACCGCGAAATACACGAAAGACGCGAAATGGTTTTCTCGGCAGGTGGCGGTTTCAGCAGGATTTTGCCTGTCAGAGAGGAAGTATTGCAAGAGGAAATGCCTGGAGAGGGAGTGGCGGAATGCAGCTGGAGACCTTGCGGCAAGAGTGGAAGGCGGACGGAGATTGGAAAAAGACCCAAGAATTTTGGGATTTGCGGGCGGCGGAATTTGCGGGGAAGGAGCGCGACAGCAGTCGGATGCGTTCTACCCTAGCCTATTTGGAAGGGAAAGGCGTGTTGGGCGCTGGGACTGCCGTACTTGACGTTGGCTGCGGTCCGGGTGCGTATGCCTTAGCGTTTGCCAGACGCGGCGCCAGCGTGGTAGGGACGGACATTTCCGGCAATATGCTGCGCCATGCCAGGAATCGTGCCGAGGAAGAAGGATTGTTGGGGAAAACCGACTTTGTACAGGCCGTTTGGGAAACGGTTGATTTGGAAGCGCAAGGCTGGCAAGGCGCTTTTGATCTGACCTTTGCTTCGATGTGTCCGGGGATCAGCAATGTGGATGCGCTGCTAGCTCTGTGCCGCGCCAGTCGCAAAGCGTGTTTTTTAACAACCTTTGCCCGGCGGCGCGATGTCGTTCGCGAACAGCTGGGTCGGCAGTTTTTCGGCGATTCCTACCAAGCGCCCTGGGGGAAAACGCTTTCCTATACCGTGGCGACATTGTTTGCCGCCGGTTATTACCCGGAAGTAACCTACCAGCAAGAAAACTGGCAGTGGGAACTGTCGTTAGACGAGGCGGTCCGGACGTATACGCCGTTTTTTAAGGAGGTGTGTTCGTCAGAAGAGGAGCTGGCATCCAGGCTGCGGGCAAGCTTAGCGGCGTTGGCGCGCGATGGCAGCGTGGAAGAACGCTCCGAGTCGTTGACTGCGAGAGTATATTGGCGAGTGGACGAAAAATGAAAATACCATGGGATATCCTCCTAGTGGTAGCTTAAACAAAGCGGATCTGCTACAATTTCTAAGGAACGATCTGGTGAAGGAAACCAGGATTTTCTAAGGAGTGTTACTTGCTATGAAATGGTTTCATAAAGAGTTTATTTTGGCAGCAGCCTGTTTTCTTTTGGCGATGGGTGCGGTTGAAGCTGCGCCGGTAGTGGAGCCGCCGTCAGTGGTAATTACGCATAATCGCATTATCGGCGATTCGCCGGCGATTCTTTTTTCCGGCAGCGCTTACATGAAGCCCTTAGCGCCGGTGGTGCTGCATTTGCGCGCCAATGAGGAAAGCGAAAAGGTCGCTTCTCTAGAGGCTGGCGAAGGGGCTAAGGTTGTTGGCTTTGAAGTGCATTCATTTCCGAATAACGGGCGCATTCAAATCACCGGCGAGCTCCCGATAGCGCCCAATTTGGCGGCGAACAAAGGTAAAGAGCTTCCGAAACCGGGAGATACCGCGTACATTCTTTTTTACGCCGGGGAAGGTTATTTTTATGCCTGGTTCAAGAATAACCTGATTTATTTGCCAGGTTCCGGCATTTCTTCGCTGCCTTTTAACGGCGATTTAGGCATTGCCCGCTTGTGGGCCGGTTACAAGGGAGTGGAGAATCGCGGCGAGGAAATGTGGTTTTGCTTGCAAAAAAGCACGGGCGAAGAGGGCTGGGTTAAATTTGCGGATCGTGCTCAATGGCAGCCGGGAGCCCCAGGCAACGGCGTATTTTTAGGGCAGCCGTGAAGCGAAAGGCAAGAAAGGAAGGGGATTTCATGTTCAAGGGAGCCATTACTCCAGCAATTACGGTGTTCGACAAGCAAGGGAAAATCGATGCGGCTGGCAATGAGCGGCACATTAACCGCTTGATTGACGAAGGCATCAACGGCATTCTGTTTTTGGGCAGTATCGGCGAGTTTTTCGCGCTTACGATGGACGAGAAAAAAGAGTTTATTGATTTGGTCGTGCGGGTTGTGGATAAGCGAGTTCCTGTATTGATCGGCACTGGCGGCACCATTTTGGCGGAAGTCATTGAGCTGACCAATTATGCGCAGCAGGCTGGCGCTGATGCGGTAGTCGTCATTTCCCCCTACTATTTCCAGTTAGGGAACGAAGTGTTGTACCGCTACTATGCGGAACTGGCGAAAAACACCACCATGCCAATTATGATTTACAATTTCCCGGATCGGACGTCGGTTAATCTGGACCCGCAGCTGGTGCTGCGTCTGGCTAAGGAATTTCCCCATATTATCGGGATCAAGGACACGGTTGATGGTATCAGCCATACGCGCAAGCTCATTCAGATCGTCAAAAAAGAGCGGCCTGATTTTTGCGTCATGTCCGGTTATGACGAATACATGGTGCCCAATCTGCTCGCAGGCGGCGATGGCGTTATTGGCGGCCTGACTAACGTCATCCCCGGCGTGTTCCGAGAGTTGCTGGCGGCGTATGAAAAGCAGGATTTTGCCGGTGTGGCCGCAGGGCAGGCTAAAATTTCCGTGCTGATGAACCTGTACGATTTGTCGTCGCCCTTTGTGGCGGCCATTAAAGGCGGCGTAGCCGCTCAAGGCGTAAACATAGAGACGGTCACGCAGGAACCGTCTTTGGCGTTGCAGCCCGAGCAGGTGGCGGCTATTGAGAAGCTGGTGCAAAGCGTCAACAATATGTAACAAGCATCTCGCGACAAATTAGCTTTTTTTCTACCAGACTTTGTCAGAAAGCCTCGGCATAGTCCCGCTATGCCTGTGTTTTCTTTCGCGTCTGGCGAGAAAAAATTCATAATTTGTCGGGATTCTTGTAAAATTAGTAGTTGTTCTTTAGAGAAAGTCCTGGCAGCCATGAAGGCTTGCCAGGACTTTCTGGCTTTTCACCGATGCTTTGTGTTTGCTGCTTCGGCATCATCCCTTTTGCTGCTCTCTTGTTCAACTTTCACTCTTTTTTCTTCGACATGGTACAATAGAGCAGTACATAACGAACGAGAGGAGCCGGTAATTGATGCGGCAAAAGTTAAATGTAGTGACTTTGGGAGTGCGTGACTTAGCGAGATCTCGGGAATTTTACCAAAATGGCTTGGGCTGGAAACCCTCTTCAGCCAGCCAAGAGAGCATCGCTTTTTTTGATTTGGGCGGCGTAGCGCTGGCTTTGTACCCACGGGAAGAATTGGCGGCCGATGCGACCATCGCTGCGGCGGGGACCGGGTTTTCCGGTTTGACCCTGGCTTATAACGCAAAAAGCGAAAAAGAAGTAGATACTGTCTTGAAAGAAGCGCGGGCTGCCGGAGCAGCTTTGATTAAAGCCCCTCAAAAAGTGTCTTGGGGCGGCTATAGCGGCTATTTTGCCGATCCGGACGGCCATTTGTGGGAAGTGGCCTGGAACCCGTACTTGAAACTCGATAAAAAAGATGCGCTGGTACTCCCCTGAACCTAGCGGCTTTTCATCAGGCGTATATTTTGCTCCATATCGGCTTCAAAACGCTGAAAATCTTTGCGTAGCTGCTGTTCTAAAATCGCTTTGGCTGAACCTTGGGGAAGGGCGGTTTTGGGGCGGTTGAAGTCGCCGTTGATGAAGAAGCTTTCTCCGGGCAGGTACGAATATTCCAGACTGCTGAAGGCCAGCCATTTGAGATGGCCGTAGCTGAGGCCGAACCATTGGGCGGCTCTGGCGTATTCCATGGTCAGATTGCTGCGGGAAATTCCTTCGTCAT
The DNA here is from genome assembly GCF_000374545.1 of Anaeromusa acidaminophila DSM 3853. Lineage (NCBI taxonomy): Bacteria > Bacillati > Bacillota > Negativicutes > Selenomonadales > Sporomusaceae > Anaeromusa > Anaeromusa burkinensis. The sequence goes on along the minus strand of NZ_KB894608.1, from coordinate 38,431 downwards.
CCGTGCATAGCGCTACTGGGACGTCGGCGTCCCAATATAAGCGGAAGGGATGCTTGTCACCGCCAGCGACGTTCAGGATGCCTTCGTTGCTGGTCAGGCAAATTTCAACCGCGGTTTTATAGTCGCGCATTTGACGCAGCAGGCCATAGACGTCGTCTTCCCATTGGATGCTAATGCCGTGGCCGACGCGCGAGGCATGTCCCAAGGCAATGCTTTGGCTAATGCGATTGCGCATGGGTTCATACGGCGAATAAGCCAAAGTAAGCTCGCCGGCATGAAGGTTGACCTTGAGCTTGTCTGCGTTAGCTGGATTTTCGGCAACCAGGCGGCGCCACTCTTGGTCTAAAATACGCATTTGCACAGCAAATTGGGTGCGGGAAATCCAAGAATCCTCAGGATCTAAGAATGTGAGGCTGCGGATGCCTTGGTCAGAAAAACGAACAATCGCGGTAAGCGCTTGTCGTACTTCCTGGGTAAAAAATTCTTCGTAAACCTCTTGATTCCAAGGACCGTTTTTCAAGGAGTCCGGCAAGGCGTTGCGATTGATGGGGACGATATAAGCTACGTCGACATTCCAAGCGCCGCCGGCTTGGGAGATGGTCTCGCGGCGCGCTGCACCCATCTGTTGCAGCCAGGAACGAACGGCTTCTTCCTCGCGCGGCGGTTCCGTCATAAGCTCCAAATAACGGATTTTCTGGCTGATGGCCCGCCCTACTTGTTCGCGCAGCATGGATTCTTCGCTGGGGACGGCGGCGGCAAAGCGCCCAAAGGAATCGAAGAAATGGTCATGCCCGTTTTCCGTTTCCTTTGGTTGGTTGCGCAGGGAAAGAGCGGAGAGAACTTCGCCCATTTTAGAGTTGCTCTGCTTTAATTCTTGTGCGGTATAGCAGGGATTTGCGGTTTCTTTGACAAAGGACCGGGTTGTGCGGTCAAAAACGAGGTTTTGCGCAATGGCCGAGTCTAAAAGGGTTTCCGTATAGACGGCGCCCCAAGGATGATTATGCAAGTCCGCGCCTTTCGGCATTTTGTGCAAAAAGGCGACGAGCTCGGCTTCATTTTTCTTGGCGCTTTCAAAGTATTGGGCTACTTGCTGGCTGGTGTCTTTTTCTACGGAGCCGCCGGCGGATGCACTGCCGCTATAAAAGAGCAGCAGCAGGGCGAGAAGAAAAAAATGCCTTACAATGTGTAAGCGCTGTGCTGTAGGATGAATGTGTTTTTGCAAGCAGATTCCTTCTTTCCAGAGGAACCACTGCTTTTGGAGATACAGTGGAACTCTATTCGTAATTTATTGTGATAACATATTCTGTGAGAATATAGAAAATCCTGTATATGGAGTTGGATATGAAACTGATTATTGATGCGGATGCTTGTCCGAAGGCAGTGCTTGCTTGCTGCTTGGAGGCGGGAAAGCGTTATGGAATTTCTGTGATAACCGTAGCCAGCTTTAATCACCAGATTGCCTCGGATGAGCATATTACTGTAGGCAATGCTTCGCAGGAAGCGGATTTGAAGATTGTGAATCTGACAGAAGCGAATGATTTGGTCATTACTCAGGATTGGGGGTTAGCGGCGCTGGTGCTGGCTAAGAAAGCGTGCTGTGTAAGCCCCTCGGGGAGTGAGTATCGATCCGAGAAAATGGATTTTTTGCTGGAGGAAAGGGAGATTAAAGCCAAGGTGCGCCGCGGCGGCGGGCGGACGAAGGGGCCGCGTAAACGCCAGGCGGAGGATGACGCTCGTTTTGCGGCGACGTTGGAACGATTGTTGCGGCAGCTAACTGATAGGAGCTCGTAAAAGAAAAAAATAATGGCAAGTCAGGGTTAAAACCTTGACGGGAGAGAGTTGCGGCGGTATAGTGAAAGTAAAAATATGCCATTCTTCTCTTTCTGTTATATTGCATTGCGCTACATATCCACTAAGAAAAAGGACCATCTTTGATGTCCCTTCTTTGTGGTTTTTTTTATAAGAAGATGCAAAGCAAAGACAGGAGGGAAGTATATGAAGCGAATTTGGCTGATTACCCTGTTGCTGCTGATGGTAGGCGTAGGCTCGGCCTGGGCTGCGGAAAACGAAGGAGATGGAACCAGCATCTCAGAAAGAACAGCAGCGATTTTGACAGAGCGTGATAGCAAACTGCCCCGGGTGGCGATTTTATACACCAATAATGCTAAAACCGAGTATGACACGGACATTGACGCTAAAATTATGAGCCATCTCAAAAAGCTGGCGGTGAATCGGTGGGTACTGGTTCCGGGAGAAATTTACAAGGATCGCTTGGCAGCTAAAGGCATTCGTAATGTGTCGATGGCGGAGCGCACAGACATTCTTGCGGTAGGGCAGGAAGGGGATGCCGATGTATTGTTGCTGATTGAAGTAGAGCCTTTTTCCGTGCAAGACCGAGTGGAATTTTTGGCGGTAACGAAGGCGGTAACCACGTCCATTCCCGTAAAAGCGGTGGATCGAAATACGGGAACGTATCTTTATAATGGAAAGTTTAATGAAACTTCGCGGGATGCAGAATTTCTCGGCGGTCCTGGATTTAAAACGGTGCTTTTAAAATCGCTGGATCTGTTTTTTAGCAAATTTGATTATGCAATTCCTCCGGCGTTATCCAATGTTAAACATCGGGAAGCACAGTAAGAAGGTTTTGTTTAGTGTTGTTTTGTAGAAAGGCAGGGAGGCAAGAACATGTGTAAAGGCTGTGGATGCTCCGCGCCGGGGGAGGCGCGCCTGGTGCTGCGAATTACGGGGATTCCGAAGGGGAGCAAGCAGGCGTTGGAACAATATTTGTTGGATTTGCCGGGAGTCAATCAAGTACATCTTCATATGCCCCTATTCGGGCATAACGGGCAGGTGAAGCTGGATTATCTGCCGGAGAAGACGACGCCGGAGCAGATTACAGCGGCTATGGAGTCCTGGGAACCTTGGAGATGGTGAAAAACCTGGTCAAGAAAGCGTGGCTTTCTTGACCAGGTTTTTACTTTTTATAGCAGTATTTAAATATAGTTGACATTTCAATTAAATTTTGGTACTTTGATTATAGTTGAAAGTTCAATTAAAAATCGGAGGATCGTATGCTAACACATCAATTTTTGCGGGAAGTCGGCGCTGTGGCTCGTTGCGTACAGTCTCTCAGCGATGTGAGATTTAAAAAGCTTGCGTTGCAGCGCGGCCAATTTGTTTTCCTGACCCGTATTTGCGAAAGCCCGGGCCTTCATTTGCTGGAGCTGTCTCATCTTCTAAAAGTGGATAAGGCAACGGCGACGAAGGCGGTGCAGAAGCTGGAAGCGGAGGGCTATGTTCGTAAGGAACAAAACCAGACGGACAAGAGAATGGTTCACTTGTTTCCTACGGAGCGGGCGAAGGAAGCGTATCCGGAGCTGATTGCCGAGGAAAATCGCTATCTTGCCTGTTGTTTTACGGGAATGACTAAGGAAGAGCAAGCTTTGGCGGAAACCCTTATGGAGCGCATACGCGAGAATATCGAAACCGAGTGGCTGGCGTGGAAAACAGGTAAAGGAGGAGAGAAATATGAAAATCCGTGAATATCAGCTAGAGGATCAGCAAGGGGTATTCGACTTGATTCTGCCGATTCAGCAGCAAGAATTCGGCATTGCTATTACCAAGGAAGATCAGCCGGATTTGAGCCAAGTGAGTTCTTTTTATCAAACCGGGAAGGGAAATTTTTGGGTGGCTGAAGATAACGGCCTTGTTGTGGGTACCATCGCGCTCATTGATATTGGCGCAGGACAGGGAGCGCTGCGCAAAATGTTTGTGCACAAAGACTACCGCGGCGCTAAGCAAACGGCGAAAAAGCTGCTGGATGTTCTTTTGAACTGGTCACAGGAGCAAGGCTTGCGAGAAATCTATTTGGGAACAACGGACAAATTTTTAGCGGCGCATCGTTTTTATGAAAAGAACGGCTTTATAGAGGTGGCGAAAAAACAGTTGCCACCTTCATTCCCGGTGATGAAGGTGGACAGCCGGTTTTATCAATATATAGTCAGCGGCTTGTAAGAGACAGAGCATTTTTGGCAGAGACGATTTCCTAAAAAAAGGATTTTACACTATTTTCTTTGAATTACCATAAAGTATGTGTATTTTCCTTAAGAGAAGGAGTCGCTCTGGCATGAAACAAATACAAGGGATTACGGACTGGCTGACCAGTCAACGGCATTTAAGGGCGATCCGCCAAGGATTCTTGTTGAACCTGCCTTTGATTGTTATCGGCGCTTTTGCCATTATGTTAGGGGCGCTGCCAACCTTTGTCACCTTTTTGGACAAAGAGACGTTTGCCTATTTCGGTTTGTTGGGCGTTGCGGCGATGAAAGGAATGAACCTTACTGTTATAGGAGCAATCAGTTATTGCTTGGCGGAAGCGGAGAGCAAAAGACGGATCCATCCCATGATGGCTGCATTGGTTTCTTTAACTTCTTTTTTCGTTCTGATGCCTTCTTGGAGCTTGCAGGATTTAGCCTTTTTTTCTTCTTCTTGGACAGGGGCGGACGGCCTTTGGATTGGTGTGGCTACCGCCGTTGTGGCAACAGAGATGGTGTTGTTTTTTACGTCCCGTGGAGGGCGGTATATTTTATGTAGAGCGGATGTAGGAGATCCGCTTTTAGCACAGGTTCTCTCTAATATGGTTCCTGCCACAGCAACGATTCTTTCTTTTTATGCAGTGCATCTTTTTGCGGCTTGGTCTGGTTTGTTTGATGTGCAGGCATGTATTTATGTATTCTTGTCGAATTGGATGAACGACCTTGCACATACCAGTTTGACGATGTTTTTATTTCCTTTTTTTGTGCATGTATTTTGGTTTTTTGGGATGCATGGCAGTCGTCTGATGAACCCGGTGTTAGACTATCTTCATACGCTGGAAGTCGTACAGTATTCAGGAACAACGGTTTTTATAGAGCCTAATGCTTTTTTGCACTATTTTGAGGCTTTTGTGCTTATGGGTGGAGCGGGAATGACGCTGAGCCTTCTGCTGGCGTTGCTGCTGGTATCTAGGCGCGGGGCGATGTCATGGCTGATAAAGCTGTCTCTGGTTCCTGCCGTTTTTAATATTAATGAGCTATTAGTATTTGGCTTGCCAATTGTTCTTAATCCTACGTTTTTACTGCCCTTTGTGCTCGTGCCGATAGTGGCGATGGTTACGACCTTTGGCGCGTTATACTTCGGGTGGCTGCCAGCGGACGCACCGCTTGTATCATGGACCATGCCTGTATTTTTTAGCGGCTATGTTGTGAGCGGTTCTTGGTTTGGCGTGGCCTTGCAGGCGCTAAATTTGCTGTTAGGGACATTGATTTACATTCCTTTTGTGAGGTGGAATGAAAAACAAAGAAAAGAAGAAATGAATCTTGCCTTTCAAGGCTTGCAGCAGAGTCTGTTCCAGAACGCCGCGCCCGATAAGAGACTCTTGGAACGTGGGGATGCACAAGGCGTGCTGGCGCGCTCGTTAGCGCATGATCTCAAAGAGAGTCTGAAAAAAAGAGAATTGGTTTTAGTCTATCAGCCGCAAGTCAATGCGGCTGGGAAAGTAGTAGCGGCAGAAGCGTTGCTGCGCTGGAAGCATTCTTTATATGGAGCGGTGGCGCCCCCGGTTATTATTGCGATTGCCGAAGAAAGCGGCTTGATTCATGAACTAGGGCGGTGGATTATACAAGAAGCCTGCTCAGAGCTGCAATGTTGGAAACGGATGGGGATTTTTAATGTGCGAGTCTCTGTGAATATTTCGCCGCGTCAGTTGCAAGCGTCGTTGTTGAGTGAACAGGTGCGTGTGATTTTGCAGCAAAACGCGCTGTGTCCGAAGGATTTAGAAATCGAGATTACGGAGACTGCTGCGATTACGGCCGATGTAAATACGGCGAAAAATCTAGAAGCGCTGCGAAACATGGGGGTACGGCTGGCGATTGACGATTTTGGCATGGGGCATACTTCTTTGCGATATATTCAAAACTTTCCTATGGATACCCTCAAAATCGACGGCATGCTGAGCCGCAATGTAGTTGAAGATAAAAGTAGTCAAGAAATCATTTTATCGATTACTTCTCTTTGCGCCTCTCTTGGGCTTGAAATGGTTGTCGAATATGTGGAAACGCAAAGGCAGCAGCAAGTGCTTAGCTCCATGGGGTGTACTGTTTATCAAGGCTATTTATATAGTCCGCCGTTGGCGGCGGAAGATGCTGCAATGTATATTCTGCGGCATAATCAACGAGACTTTTATTTGCAGGAATCCGGCTAATCAAATAATAAAGAAGGCAAGAAGGCTTGCAAAAGGGTTGAGAAAGCGTAGAGTAAACGCTTCTCAACCCTTTTGGGCTAAAAGTAAGCAGATGAGTAAACGGAAGTTGTAGTTTAGGAAAGAGTAGCTCAAGTCGTGCGGTGCAGCCGTCTTTCTATCGCCTGCGCCAAGCGGCGGACTCCTTCGCGGATTTGCTCTTCTGGCGTATTAGAATAGTTGAGGCGCAGAGTGTTGGTAACGCCGCCGTTCGGGAAGAACGAATCGCCGGGAACAAAGGCGACATTTTGGGCTAAACAATCATGCAGAAGTTCCATGGCCTTGATCGACTCTGGCAACTGCAGCCAAAGGAACAGACCTCCTTCCGGGCGGGTGAAGGAGACGCCAGTTGGTAAAAAGTCATCCAACGCCTGCAGCATGGCATTGCGTCGCTGACGATACACAGAGACAATTTTTTGAATCCGCGCTTCAAAATCATACTGATCGATAAAGCGGGAAATTTCCATTTGCGCTTTTAACGAGGTACACAAGTCAACGCCTTGTTTAAGGAGTACGCACTTGTTCCTGATTTCCGGATGGGCGGCAATCCAGCCGATGCGCATGCCGGGGCAAAAGATTTTGGAAAACGTACCTAAAGCGATGACCAGACCGTGTTGATCTAAGGTTTGCAGGGACGGCGGAATTTCATTTTCGAAGCGCAATTCTCCGTAAGGATTGTCTTCGATGACCGGCAGGCGGTACTGATTGGCAAGCTTCATGAAAGCCTGGCGCCGTGAAGGCGACCAGGTTTTTCCCGTTGGATTCTGAAAATCAGGAATGACGTACGCAAATTTGATGCGTTCCGTGCTTTGGAGGATGCGTTCCAAGGCTTCCGAAACCATGCCTTCTTCGTCGGTAGGAACTTCAATAAAACGGGGACGGTAGGCGCGAAAGGCGCTGAGCGCCGCCAAATACGTGGGACTTTCGCAGAGTACGACGTCGTCCTCGTCGAGAAATACCTTTCCTAATAAATCCAAGGCTTGCTGCGAACCGGAGGTAATTAGGATGTCGTCTCCTTGGAAGGTAGTGCGGAATTTTTGCTGCATGCGCTGGGCGATCTGGCGGCGCAGCGGTTCATAGCCTTCAGTGGTGGAGTACTGCAGGGCTTTTTGGCCGGATTCTTCCAACACCTGCAAGGATACCTGCTTTAGTTCTTCCACGGGAAACAATTCCGGCGCCGGCAGGCCGCCGGCAAAAGAAATGACTTCTTCGCGCTCGGTGATTTTCAAAATTTCCCGGATTTCGGACGCCTTTAAGGCGTCCGTGCGTTTAGAGAAAGAAAATGAAGGCGGGGTACAGGGAACGGTCATGGCGTTCATACAAAAACCTCCTCATAATGTATATCAGAATAGAAAAGCGACTATAGAGTACTTTGTATTCATAATAAACACCAAAATGTGAGTCGTAAATATCCAATTAAAATTTACAAAAAGAGTCCAATTGAGAAAAAAAGCAAAGAAAAATTAACTTTCGTCGTTTGAGAGTAAATGGTTGTTTTCATGGAAAAAGAAAAACCGGAATCCATCAAAATGATGCGTTCCGGTTTAGCGGCCATTAAAGGGAGTATGAAATATAAGGAACTGTCAGCGATTTTCCAACAAAGATAATACGGTTTTTGGTTGTTGGTTTGCTTGAATCAATGCTGCCGTGCCAGCTTGCATTAAAACAGAGAGCTTGATTTGTTCTGACACGGCTTTCGCCATGTCTGTATCTCGAATGCGGGCTTCCGCTGTCTGCAGATTTTCTGCAGACAAGGTGACATTATTAGATAAGGCTTGCAGGGCGTTATATTTGGACCCGATAAGGCCCTGGGCGGCAGAAACCGAGGCCGCGGCGGTATCGATGTCTTCTAGCGCTTGCTGTGCGCCGCTCCAGTTGGTCATATCCAGCCGGTTTAAGCCGAGTACTTCCAGGTTCATGACAAGCTGAGTGCCGGAATAAAAGCGATTGCCCGTATTGGCACCCACCTGAAAATAGAGTTTTTCGCCGCCTGTGAACTTAAGATTGTAGGGTCCTGGATAAAAAATGCTGTACGAGGCGCTGCCGCCGACGCCGTCAATAACAAAATTACCATTTTTTCCAGGCTCATAGGTAAGCGATAAGACCGGCATCGTTTTTTGGGGCGTAGTTACATTTTTGACGGATGCTTGTACGTCGAGGCCTGCTTCCTGCAGCTTTTGATTGAGCATGGATATCAGCGAAGCGGGATCATACTCGCCTTCAGATAAGGTGATATTTTTGCGCGTTGCTATGCCGTCGGTAGTGAGATCAAAAGCTAAGACGTCATTTTTTCCTTGGCTAATGGTTATCGTGTCTTCTGCTAAATTGAGACGTCCGTCTATATAAGTATCGTCCTCGCTGGGAGAATACGAGCTTGCATTAATGTAATAAGTAGTAATTGCTCGGAAGAGAGTGTTGCTGGCTGTGCCAGTGATAGCGTTAAATTGGGTACCCGTGCCTGTGATTAGAGCTTTTAATTGCAAGTTAGAGGAGGAAGATAGAGCCTCAATTTGGCTGCCGATGCCTTCTGCTGATAGCTTTTGGTTGAGCATAGTTAAGAGGTCTGTTTTGATATAGGTGCCGGCATCAAGAGTAAGAGTATGAGCAGTGCCGTTTAATGTGACAGTGAGACCGTCGTTGACACCAGCAGTGATGGTGATATTTTCGATATTGGCTGAGCCGGTTACGCTGCTGTAGGTGCTGCTGGTACCGTAAGCTGTATTAACAGGCATAGGGGTGGTCATAAGGGTGGTCAAGGCGTTGCCGGAAAAATTATTTAGGGAATAAGGAAATTGGGGAACACCGCCGCCAGCCATGTTGTGTGTAAAGACCAGTGCAGATCCGTTGTAAGAGGCAGTGACGTCCAGGCCGCTTAAGGCGCTGTTGAGGGCGCTCACTATAGTGCCAGAAGAGGCGTACCAGCCAGCAGCCAGTGTAATGCTCTGGGGGGCCCCATTGAGATTAAAGGTTAGTGTGTCGTTAAAGCCGGCAATAATCTGGACACCGTTATTTAGTGCTGTATGGCCAGTGACGCTGGCATGATTACCTGCATGCGGTTCTGTGCTGCCTTCTACCAGATAATAGGTGCCTGGAGATTCTGTAGGGGCGATGGCAGCGCCGCCCAGCAGCGTATAAGCAGCCATTCCGGCAGTACCGCCGATGGAGCCACTGCCAGCGCCACTGTAGGTTAGCTGCAGCCGTCCACTGCTGAGTGCGGCGGTTACAGAAATGCTGTTAGCAGTGAACAGGTTGTTTAGATGGGTCACAAGGGTTGCTGGCGAGTAGGTTCCGGCAGATAAAGCTAATATGTGCGAGCTGCCGTCAACTGAAAAACGAAAAGTATCGTTTTTTCCAGCTTGAATGTCAAGGCTGCTAGGCAGTATGCCATATCCAGCAAAGATGGCCTTGGCATCTGGGGGACTGTTATTGTAGGATTCCATTATTGATGAAGTAACAAGGCGGTCCAAGATGACGGCTTTAGCCGTACCGCCCCAGGTATCGAGAGTATAGTCGCTACCACAGTTATTATGCTGGATTTTCAGGTAATTGCCATTTAAAGAAGCGGTGACCGGATAAGAATTGGTGGTAAAATAAGTATTTAAGGTATCGACGATTTGAGAAGCGGTATAGGAGCCGTCAGGAAAGGTCATGCTGACATTTGTATAGGTTCCGGCATCGCCGAGGCGAAAGGAGAGAGTATTGTTCGTGCTGTTAATTGTTACTCCGTCGGAGAGATCTTCCCATCCTTGGATGTATGCGCCTTGAATGTGGCCAGCATTACGGTTGTCATAGATGATGGAGGTATAGGCAAGGGGGGAGTCGATTTCAATCATGGAGCCGCCTAAACTGTCGAGAATTTTGCTAGGAGAATGATAGACAAGGCTGTCTTTTTCGAAAGATACGGTTACATCGGTCCCTAAAGCTGCAAATTTGCTGTTTAAGGTGCTCACAAGCTGGTCTGCCGTGTAATACCCTGGGCTTAGGGTGAGAGAATAGGAGGTATCATCTAGGCGAAACGTTAGGTGATCATTATTGCCGGCTGTCACGGTTAAGCCATACTGGCGGAGGAGGGTGTCCCCAGGCAAGATACCTGGAATTGGCGTTTTGATTTTTTTGATGTCTTGGGCAAAAATGGGAATGGTGTTGAATTGTGCGGTGCGGAAGGTTTGCTGCAAGTGCGCCTTGATTTCATCGACTTCGTTTTGAATGGCTTGGTGGTCGCTTTGGGTTAAAAATCCGTTCGACGCTTGTACGGCTAGTTCCCGCAAGCGCAGTAAGGCAGGATTCTGAATGTCTTCTAAATATCCGTCAGCAGTATTCAGATAGCTCATGCCATCCTGGATATTGCGGGCAGCCTGCTCTAGACCCCAGATATTGGCGCGCATCTTTTCGCTGATAGCTAGGCCTGCGGCATTATCGGCAGCATGATTAATCTGATAGCCGCTGGCCAATTTTTGCAATACTTTATTACTAGCGGCGCTATTCTTATTTAGCTGGTTTACAGCACGTAAGGCACAAGTGGCATCGAGAATTCTCACGAAAACCCTCCTTAGGCAGTTGCTGCACAATAAAATAACTTAAAATAGACAAATTATGTGATTTTCATAACTTCGAAAAAAAACAGCTGATTCCTGCTTTTAGTGAAAGAAAATAAGAAAATAGAGTTAGAAGGGTTTCTGTAAAGAGAAATGGAAGTTACTTTCAATTAAACTATTCAATAAGGGTGTGGCGTTTATGGATAAAGAAATAGCAATGTTAGCGGAAGCCTTGGAAGCAAAGACCATACAGCGGCGGCGGGATTTGCACAAATATCCCGAGGCGGGTTGGACGGAATATCGTACAGCTTCCTTGGTGGTTCAGGAGCTGCGCGCCCTAGGGTATGAAGTGGCCATAGGTAAAGAAGTGCTGCACGAAGAAAGCCGCATGGGCGTGCCGGCTGAAGACGTGCTGGCGGCGCATGTCAAGCGGGCGATAGAGGAAGGAGCTGCTCCGGACCTTGTGGCGCAAATGGAGGGCGGTCGTACGGCGGTCGTGGGCACGCTGCGCTTTTCCCGGCCCGGGCCGGTGGTGGCGCTGCGCTTTGATATGGATTGCAACGATGTTGCGGAAACGGCGGCACTGGAGCATCGTCCTTGTCAAAACGGATTTTCCTCCATTCATCCAGGACTGATGCACGCCTGCGGCCATGACGCGCATACGTCTGTAGGGCTGGGTGTAGCGGAAATTTTAGCGTCCTTGCAAGAAGAACTGGCGGGAACGGTGAAATTGATTTTTCAGCCGGCCGAAGAAGGGACGCGCGGCGCGAAAGCCATTGTGGATAAAGGCGTAGTAGATGACGTGCAGTATATGCTGGGCGCTCATACGGGGGAAGCGCCGGCAGGGAGCATTGCCTGTCATGTGGGGCATTTTTTGGCGACAAGCAAATTTGACGCGGTCTTTACGGGCGTACCGTCTCATGCAGGGGGGGCGCCGGAATGCGGCAAGAACGCCATGATGGCCGCGGCCACGGCGGCATTGAACATTCAGGGCATTTCCAGGCATAGTCAAGGGGCTTCGCGGGTGAACGTAGGGGTGTTAACAGCAGGGAGCGGCCGTAACGTTATTCCCGGCCAGGCGCTGCTCAAGGTGGAGACTCGGGGAGAAACGTCCGAAATTGATGATTTTGTGCGTACTGCGGCGTACCGTATTTTGCAGGGAGCGGCGCAAATGTACGATATTGATGTTGCCATTACCAAAGCCGGCGGCGCGGCCAGCGCAACGAACTCGCCGGCTCTCTCGGACCGTCTGGAGCGGCTGGGGCGGAGACTAGGTATTTTTGATAACGTTGTGCCGTCCCATGCGCTTAACGGCAGCGAGGATTTTTCCTATTATATGCAGCGCGTGCAGCAGCAGGGCGGTCAGGCGGCGTTTGTCATCTATGGCGCAGCCGCTGCGGCTCCCTATCATAACTCAGCCTTCGATATCGATGAAGCCTGTTTAAGAAAGGCGATGCAGTTTATGGCCAGCGCGGCGGCGGAACTGTTGCGGGAACAGGAAGAAATTTAAATCTTAAAACGAGTTCAAAAGGTAATAGAAGGCGGAAAATCGTAGTCAAAGCGGCCAGGGACGCTCGCTAAACGCCATAAAGAAAAGCAAGAGGCCAGCCTGGACTCTTGCTTTTTGCGTTGTTTAGTTTTTACCGCAGTCCCGTATTCCAAGCCAAGGTGCGCGCCAGATGCGGGCGGTTCATGGTGTAGAGATGGATGCCTTCAATGCCGTGCTGCATGAGGTCTTCGATTTGTTGGCTGGCGTATTCCAGGCCGGCTTCTTCCATGGATTCTTTTTGGTGGCCGTACTTGTCCATGATGAGAAGCAGCGCCGGCGGCAGGGATGCGCCGCAGAGCGAACAGATGCGTTCGACCTGAGAACGGCTGAACACGGGCATAATGCCGGCGGTAACAGGGACGGCAATGCCGTGGGCGCGAGCGCCGTCGAGAAAACGGTAGAGCATAGCATTGTCAAAAAATATCTGGGTGATGAGAAAATCAGCGCCGCTGTCTACTTTTTCCTTGAGGCGCTTTAAGTCTTCTTCGCGGTTAGGGCTTTCCAGATGGCCTTCCGGGTAGGCGGCTGCAGCGATGCTGCAAGGCTGGTTGCGGCTGCGAATCAGACGGATAAGATCTTGCGCATAGCAGTTTAAAGGCCCAGGCGGCGCATCCTTTGGCTTATCGCCGCGCAGGGCTAGGATGTTCTCAATGCCATGGGCGGCGAAGTCGTCCAAAACGGCTTGGCTTTGGGCGGGCGTTGCGCCTACGCAGGTCAGATGGCCCAAAGCAAGGATGCCGTGGTCGTCCTGGATATGGCGGGCCACTTCCAGCGTGCGTCCTTGGGTGGAGCCGCCAGCGCCATAGGTGACGCTGATAAAGTCGGGCTTGATTTGCTGCAGCTCTTCGATGCACTGGAAAATCGACTCCAGCGGCGAATCCGGCTTAGGCGGGAAAATCTCAAAAGAAACAACCGGTTTTTTTTGTTGAAACAGTTCGTGAATCAGCATATAAAAGTCCTTTCTATAAGAAAATAATGGCGAAGATGGGAAATGAACAAGGGACACCCTTGACTCTTGTTCGTTTCTTATAAGGGGGAAAGTTTTACTTGCCCGATAGCGCCGATGCGGTCGCCGATGACGATCACGCAGCCCAGGATATCTTCTTGGGCGTCGGCGTAGGCTAAGGCGGGTTCAATGTCGGCGGCGGAGCGCACTTGGTTGCCGACCGCCGTGGCGTAGGCGTCAGCGACAGCGCCGCTTTTAGCAAGGATGGTGACGGCGTCAGCCTGGCCTAAGCTGAGGGATGGGCCGACAGTAGCCGAAGAAGTGCAGAGGCTTAGCGGTGACTGGGCTGGTTCTAGCTCTAAGGCCAGCTTGCCGGAAAGCGGTGAAGCGCCGGCCCAGATGGCAATGCGCCGAAGCTGGGTAGCGGCCAGATAGATGTCGCCGCCATTTTCAACAATAATATCTTGGACTTTGAATTTTTGCATCAGCTGCTGCGCTATTTCTTCAGCAAAGGCCCCGGCCACGGCGGCCATAGGACCCACGCCGGCTTTGTCTGCAGCGGCTGCCATTTTTAACGCCACTGGCGGTGCGCCAAAATGAGGCGTATGGGGAATCAGAGAATGCAAAAATACCGGATCTTTTAAAATATAGGCGTGCAGTTCCTCCCAAAGAGAGGCGGCTATTTTTTCACAGTATTGTCGCAGGGCCGCTGTGTTTTGGCGCGGCGGCACGGCTACCCAAAGATCGGTTTCTCGAAAGCGCACGGCAAAGGGGGCGAGGCTGGAGCGATGCAGCGCCTCGCGGTACCAGCGCGGTTCAAAGGAACTCATGCTTCCGGTGTTTCTTGCGCTGCCTGCGCGACCATTCCCTGGCGGATGGCCCGCATAGGACAGGCTTGCAAACAGAGGCCGCAGGCAATGCATTTTTCAGGCCGGAAAGCCAGCTCCCAAGAGGGCTGCTCTAACACCAGGGCTTTGGAGAAGCAGACTGCCGTGCAGGCGCCGCAATGAGTGCAGCGGTCGGCATCTACGCGAATCTGGCGTCGTACCGAGGTGGTTTCAATGCCTTCAGCGGTGAGGAATTCCAAGGCCGCGGCGATTTGCGCGTCTTCGCCTTCCAGGTCCAGCAGCAGATGCCCTTCCTCGCCGGGGGTGACTTCCGCCCGGAGAATGTTGATCTTCAGTTCAAAATCTTTGACCAAATGGTAAGCGATCGCTTTATCGTAAGATTCAGCGGTGAAATTCAGTAAAACTCGTTCCGTAGCCGGCATGTTATTCACCCTCCTTGCGGATTTCCAGGCTGTTCAGTTTCGCTGTTTCTGGCAATGGCGCTACCGGACGGCTGACTTCAAAACGTCCGGCGGCAATCCAGTCCTTGAGTTGGCCGGCAATCTGCCGCGCCTTGGGAAGGCTGGACATGGGCGCGGTGCGGAGGGTGCGCCCCTTGAAGGAGATGCTGCCGCTGCGCAGTTGTGCGTATGTGAAGGTTCCCAAAGCGGGGCGGTTGCGCGAGGGCACGCTGTAATCGAAGAGAGAGGTTTCAATATCAGCGTTGGTCACCGAGACGGCCCTGGCCACATCCTCGTCCAGCACCGGAATAGGAATGCCTACGCCTACGGAGAGGCTGATGCCGTATTTTTCAAAAACCGCAGCGCGGATGAATTCCGGGCTCATGGCTTTGAGGTCCCCCACAAGAGACAAGGTGGCTGCGCCTCCGGTGGGGATGCCACAGGTATTACGAGGGCGTGAGGGGTTGTGTTGGGTGCCGTTCCAGGCGATATAGCCTTCGGCGCCGCCCAAGAAGATACGCGTGCCCAGGCCGATGGTGCGCAGATAAGGATCGTTGAGGAGCGGGCTGAGCTCGCCGGCGGTGGAATAGGTAACATTGCCGCAGCGGGGCAGCAGCATGCCCATATAGGTGTAGAGAATGCGTTCAGATGTATTGGTGGCAGCGCCGTAATTTTGGTAGGCGTTGCGGGGGTTAAAGAGGAAGCACTCGTTTAAATCGTCTTTTGTGACCCAGGTGTCAATGCTGCGGCGCGGATAGCAATCCGTGCCGGGGGCGGTAGCCCGCAGATGGATTTTCTTGCCGGCGATGAGATCTTCGATCACATGGGCGCCGCTGTAGTGTTCATCATTATCGGCTACCTCCGTAGCGCCGATATAAGCATCCACCGCGGCGATGCCGGCGTAGGCGGGCACATCGTTGAGCCAGACGCGCTTCATTTTAATGGGAGGCTCGCTGTGGCCGAAGTTTAAGAAGGCGCCGGAGGAGCACATGGGACCGAAAGTGCCTGTGGTGACGACATCGACCTTGCGGGCTACGGCGGTTACGCCTTGCTCTTGAGCCATTTGGCTGACTTCTTCCGCAGTGAGTACGACCGCTTGACCTTTGCGGATGCGCTCGTTGATTTCTTCATAACTTTTTTGCGTGGACATAGTAGGCCTCCTCTTTTTGTTATGCAAAAGCGCCTCTTTTCGGAAGAAAAGAGGCGCGTAATGGCGATAATTCTCTCCCTCATCTGTCGGAACGCATGCATTCCGCTGGATTTAGCACCGGACGCCTCGGGAGGCCGGTTGCCGCGGTTTCAAAGGGCCAGTCCCTCCACCGCTCTTGATAAGAGTTACTCTATACAGTTTTTTGTAACTAGAACTAATAATACGGTGCGAATGTACTGTTTGTCAAGGCTTTTCGGGACGATTTTCCGCCTGTACCGGCTTGGAGGAAGGGAGATCTTGCGCCCAATCGGATAGCTGGGCTGGGTTTTCACCGGCATCTAGGCGTTCTTGCAGCCGCTGTACAGCGCCGGAAACCTGGCGGGCTTGCAGAGTGAGGGATTCCAAGGGGCGAATGAATTGATTCGCCAAACGGTGAATGCAAAAGAGAGTTAAAACTTGCGCGAAACACGTCAAAAAGAGGTAGCGTAGCAAGAGCTCGCGCAATGGTTCGTCAAGATAGCTGCGCGGTAAGGTGATGACCAATGTCCAGCCTGTGCTGGGGAGCTTGCCAAAGTAAGCTAAGCGTGATTCATTCTGAAATGTGTATTCAAGAAAGCCTTCGCTTTGCTGTAGCAGGTCGCTGCGCATTTCAGGCGGCAGGGCTTGGAGGGTTTCTGACTGGTTAATGTCCAGCGACTGCAGACTTGGATCCGGGTGAGCCAGAATGATGCCGTTCTGATCCAACAAAAAGGCATATCCGCCATCAAAAGGCTGAATATGGCGGATACGATCTAAAAAGCGAGACAGAGGCACATCTTGGCTGAGAACGCCGGCCAGCGCTTGATTATCAAGGCGCACTTGTTTGGCGATGGATATGGCGTATTGGTTGGTAACCAGATCCAGATAGGGGTCGCTGAAGACTAAGCCGGATGAAAAAAGCGCTTGGCGATACCATGGGCGCTGTCGAGGGTCGTAGCCTGTCGGCGGCTGCCAGCGGGAGCCGTCGATCATCACGCCTTCTTCCGTGCCTAAATAGATATCGGTAATATCGGAGTCAAGACTCAGTTGTCGCGCCAATAATGGTTGCAGACTTTCCGGCGAGCGAGGGAGCAGCGGCAAGAAACTGGCGGTTTGTTCTAAGGCGACTGCTTTGCGCTGCAGCCAGAAATCAAGGCGGGCCACTTCTGCTTGGGTAACAGCGTTGCTTTCTTTTTGCAGGTGCAACAGCAATTGTTGCCGGGCAAACTGGTATTCTACCAAACTGGCCAACAGTAGGCTGACGGTAAGAAGCAGGGAAAACATAAGTGTTAGCTTGATGCGAATGCCCATCCTAGCTCCCTCCTTGCAGCGGCGTTAATGGCTCTGTTGCTTCTTTGACGGGGAAAGAAAAAAGAAAGCGTGCGCCTTGCCCAGGTTGGCTTTGGCAGGTAACGCTGCCGCGAAAGCTTTTGGTTGTTAAAGAATATAAGATATATAGGCCTAAGCCGGTGCCGCCTTGACCGCGTTTAGTGGTGAAGAAAGGATCGAAAATTTTAGCAAGCACCTCCGGCGGCATACCAACGCCGTTATCGCTGTAAATGAGTTCTAGCGCGGTCTCGGAGGGACGGACTTCTATGGACAGTTCTCCTGCTTGCTTAGTAGGAAAAGCATGTTGCAAGGAATTGCGAATTAAGTTGGTGATGATCTGGGAAAAGGCGGTAGGGGGACCGAAGAGCTGCACCTGATCCGGGCAGGAAATAGACAGGTGATGGGGCGTGTAGTTCAATTCGTTTTCCAGGCTGTGGGCGATAGCATAGAGGTACTGCTTGACATCAAACCATTGAGAGGCGCTGCTGTTCTCTACATCAACCGTACGAAAACGGCGTACTAAATCAGCGCTGCGTTCCAGATTGTCCTCTAAAAGATGCAGACTTTGTGCTAATAAATCCAGGTGGCTTTGTAGCTGTTGGCGGCTGACGGCGGGGGCGTTTAAAACCTCCTGCGTTTCCTGCAGTACCTGCTGGGCATGGGAGGAAGCGGTAATGCTGATGCCTAATGGGGTGTTGAGCTCGTGGGCGATGCCGCTGACTAAAACGCCAAGGGCGGCCTGCTTTTCCGCCTGCAGTACATGCTCCTGCGCGCTGCGCAACTGTTCTAGCGTCTGCGTTAATTGCTGATTGCTTTGCGCCAGCGCCTGTGTGCGCTCCTGGACTTTGCTTTCTAATTTTTCGTTGGCCTCGCGCAGCTGCCGCTCGGCGTTCTTGCGGTACTGGATATTGGACAGCGAGCCTACCATGCGCAAAGGGCGGTAGCCTTCTTCTGCACGCAAACTGTCTCCTTTGAGCAGGCGCCAAGAAGGACCCTCGTCGGTGATAACGCGAAATTCAGCCCGCAACAAAGGATACTTTCCTTTGAGATGGCGGCGAATTAATAAAGAAAGCTGTTTGCGGTCCTCGGGCATGACCTGCTGCAGGCAATGCCGCAAAGGAAGCAGTTTTTCCGTCGGCTCCAAACTCATCAAATGTTGCGCTCGGCATGACAGAAAAACAAGACCTGTGGAGATATCCCAGTCCCACAAGCCATCGCTGCTGCCTTCCAGCGCCAACTGCCAGCGCTCTTCGCTAAGTTTTAAATTTTGGTTGACCTGCTGCAGACGGCTGATGACGCTGGTAATTCCGGACAACATGACTTGGTGGGCTTCCGCCAATTGGCCGATTTCGTCCTTGGACATGCTGCCTCACGCCTTTCTCTGCTAGAGATACGAATGCGAACGAGGTTTTGGATAGGAGTCGCGATGAGTCTTCTCTCTACTCAGCTAGCTGTGCTTCGGTAATTCCTTCGAGCTGGCTCAAGTCTTTAAGGGCGGTCTTGGTGACGGAGGGGTCCGGCGATTTAATAGCGACAAAAAAAGTGGTGTGTCCTTTGTCGCCTTTTTCCAGGCGCATATCCGTGACGGTCAGTCCGGCACTGCTTAGACAGGACGCTACTTTGCCGATTTGCCCCGGCTTATCCAGCGAATGAATGACCAGCACGGCTTCGCTTGGTCCTGTGGCGCGATGCGATTCAACGCGGTACAGCCAAGTCAAGGTCACCACAGATAGGACGGTAGTGACGATGGCACCCAAGTAGTAGCCGCTGCCTACAGCCAGGCCGACGCAGGCTACTACCCAGAGACTGGCGGCAGTGGTCAGCCCTTTAATCGTAGCGCCTTCTTTCATGATGGTACCGGCGCCGAGAAAGCCGATGCCGCTGACTACCTGCGCGGCCAAGCGGGCGGGGTCGGCATTGGTTTTGCCTTCAACGCCGCCGTAAAGATTCATTGATAAAATCATAATTAAGCAAGAGCCGAGGGCGACAAGAATGTGTGTGCGCAGACCGGCTGCTTTATGGAAGTAGCTGCGCTCGTAGCCGATGACACCGGCCAGAATTAAAGAGAGGACTAAGCGCAGCGTGGCGGTTACGTCATCAATGATCATGAGCCGGTTGCCTCCTTTTGAAAGCGTTGACCGCAGGCGGCGTAGTGGAGCCATTCGGCAATATTCGTGGTGCGGTCGGCTACGCGTTCGATGAAGCGGACGACGATTTGCAGATCAATGGCTGCTTCCAGCGTCCAGGGATGGACCATGGCGGCCATAATGATTTCTTTGTAGATGTCGCGGCACAGTTGGTCGACAATATTGTCTTTTTCGTGCAAAGCGGAAACTAAAAGAAGTTCGGCATCCGCTTGGCCGTAGGCTTGCATGATGTCTTGGAGCATGGAAAGGGCATGCTCCATCATGGAGCGAATCAAGGCGAGCACATTTTCGAAAGGAGCCATGTCGTAGCAGCAAAAACGACGACGTACCATTTTAGCGATGTTGTTGGCATAGTCGCCCAAGCGTTCCAGTTCTGCGACGATTTTGACGCTGGCGACGGCGCGGGAGACTTCGGTCGGTGAAGGATGCTCATTCAGCCAAGCGATACAGGCTTCATCGAGACGAACCGAGGTGCGATCAATTTCTTTTTCCTTCTCCCGAACTTCTTGGGCGAGAGTCGTATCAAGGGTAAGCAACGCAGTCAAGGCGTCGCGCAATGCAGTATGTACCATATTGTGAAGTTGGCAAACGTCTGCCGTTAGACGAAGTTGGTCGGTCATGGCGCGAGCCTCCTTTTAAATTTCTTTATTCTTTAGTTCGACACAGGCGGCAGGCATCCTGCCTGAAAAGACAAAAGACGTCTGCGTCTTGGAAGACAGCAGCGTCTTTTTGAGTGGGAGAAGATAGAGGATCGAACAAGAGTCGCGATGAGAATAGGAGGGTACGCAGGAGTAGCACGATTTTGAATACATACCGTAATCCTCATACAGTACCCTCTCGTGACTCCCGCGACTCTTGTTCGCAGTCCCGTTCTTTTTTAAAAACCTTGCTTTTCCAGGAGCTCCGCAGCCTGTCGGCTGACATAGGTGCGGCCGGTGTTGGGCGCATGAATGGTAATGCCGTCAAGGCGGTAGGTTTTGCCGCCGTAAAGCAGCAAGTCGGTACTGCAGGGCAGTCGCGCTTCCTTGGCGCCGCGGCGGATTACCAAGACAGGATCGGCAGTAGCGTCCGTTTCTAGAGAAATCGCAGCGCCTAAGGGGGCAAAGAGTGAAGTGGCTTCTACATAGAGGCGTTGATCGACTTCGTCCAGGTTGAAGCCCATGCTTTCGGCGCATAACGTGGCTAGGCGGGTATTGTCAATAAGGCCGCTGGGTTTGTTGGGACCATAAGCGTAAAGCATAACATCCTCGCCGGTATGACCGGTTGTAGTCCAGGCCAAGATGGAACGCTCGCTGAGAATATGTCCCAATACGGTGTTGAAACGAATGCCAGGGGCCTGTTGCAGGCGGGCAATTTCTTCGTCATTTAAATCATCTACGCCGTAGTAGCGTTGAATGTATTCGCGTAAGGAAGCAGTGGAACGGTCGCCGTTAAGCAGGGTTGCAACTCCTTCAGCGGTCAGCGTGGCGCGGCGCAGCGGGGCGACAAGGTTTTCATAAGGCATGTGATCATAGCCCTTGTCGCTTTTCTTGCTGCCAATGGCTAGGCCGCCGTTGCTGTGGTCAGCAAAGCAGAGCACCAGCGTTTGACCGTCCTTTTTGGCAAAGTCCAGCGCTGTGCGGATGGCGTTGGCGTAGGCGACGGAGTCGCTGATGACGCCGATGGGATCATTCGCATGGGAGGCCCAGTCTACCTTGCTGGCTTCTACAAAAAGGAAAAAGCCTTTCGGATTTTGGGAAAGGGTTTCAATGGCTTTGGCGGTCATTTCCGCTAAGGAAGGCTGCTCCGGATGCAAGGTTTTGCGGTCCATGTCGTAGTCTAAATCATTTGGCGCAAAAAGACCCCAAAGGCGAGGGCTTTTGGCGGCCTGCATTTCCTTTTCGGTGGCGGCAATGGCGTAGCCTCGCTGTTTCAGCACGTCAAATAAATTAACGCCGTCTTTGCGGCTGCCGCCGGCGGTTTGGGGCAGCAGATACTGGCTGCCGCCGGAAAGGACAACATCAATATCCAAATAGACTTGTTGTTTGCCGATTTCTTCGTAATTGCTGCGGTCGGGCCAATGTGCCGAAAAGGCGGCCGGACTGGCGTGCTGGATGTTGGAAGTGGCTACAAGGCCGACGGCTTTACCTTGGAGCTTGGCGCCTTCTAAAACCGTGGCCACCGGTTTATACTGCTTAGCTAGCGGTGTTGCCTCTACGCCGGGAATCGTGCTTTTGGGCGGCAAGACGCTGATGAATTTGTCATCGGTTTTATGGCCGGTGGCAAAGGCGCTGGCGGCCGGTGCGGAATCAGTAATAATTGAATCAGCCCCGAAGGTGCGCACGGCTCCGACTACGTACGGGTCTTGCGGCAGAAGCTGACCGCCCAGGTACCAGCGAGTGAGTGTGGTATGGGTTGTGCCGGTGCCGTCGGTCATCAAGACAATCACATTTTTGACCGGTGCGGCCCAGACCAAAGCGGGCAGCCATAAGAACAAAGCAAGAACGAGAGAAGCGGTCTTGCAGGAAAAACGATGATTCATTTTAGTTTTGACTCCTTTCACGGTAAACTGCGGTGTCCAGTAATTTCTATTTCGCTGCGGAATGAGAGGTTCCTGCTGAAAAAGCAAAAGACGCCCGTCTTAAAGACCGCGGCGTCTGCTTGTAATCTCGGTACGATTCTTGTTCCGTATTTCTTATACTAGCACAGGCGTTTTACCCAACGCGGCATCGGCCGTACGCAAGGCGTTGGCTAGGTCGCCGACATTTTCAAAGACGAAAGTCGGTTTAGCGCTGCTGGCGGCTATGTCGCTGCGGGTGGATTCGCCGCTGAGGACGAGAACACCGCAGATGCCGCTGTTGGTAGCCAGCTGAATATCCGTATAGAGACGGTCGCCGACCATGGCGGTTTCTTCTCTGGTGCAATGCAAGGCGGACATGAGGACATTAATGATTTCTTGGTGGGGTTTACCGATAATGAGCTGTGGCGTTACGCCGGTAGATGCCTCAATGAGCTTGAGCATCGCGCCGGTGTCAGGAAGATAACCGGAACGCTCATTGGTAGGACAGTTGATGTCCGGATGCGTGGCGATAAAAGGGACCCCTTCTCGCAGCAGGTGGCAGGCTTCGGTGAGCTTGGCGTAGGTTAGCGTTTGGTCAAAGCCGAGGACGACGCAGGCAGGCTTGTCGCAGGTCAGCGTCAGACCATGCTGGCGAAATTCATCCTCCAGGTCCGGCGTTCCCAAAAGGTAGACTCGATTCATATTTTTAGCCTGTAAGTAGAGAGCGGTCGCCTCACCAGAGGTCATGACCTCTTTGTCAGTTGCGTTGATGCCTAGCTTTTGCAGCTTTTCCACATAGCTGTGCTTGTGTTTTGAAGAATTGTTGGTCAAAAATAGATGCTTGCGCCCGCTGTCCTTCAGGTACTGCAAGAAGTCCAAGGCTCCTGGCAGCAGCTTTTGTCCCAGATAAATAGTGCCGTCCATGTCCAAGGCGAAATACTTCAGATTGTGCAAGCGTTCCATGTCGTTCATCATAGCCACATATCTCCATTCTCTGTGGTTTTTTAGGAAAAGCGGCGCGCGTTCCGCTTTTCGATAAATAGGTAAAAATAAACAACTTCAAGAAGCTCTTTATTTTATTTTACGACAGAACTTTCTGAAGTCAACACGAATATACTATAAAACGACAAAAATCAGAAATAAACCGACACAAAAGTAGGCAAAAAATAAAAGCCCGCTTAAGCGGGCCGAAAGATTCATAGAAAAGCGTAACCTTAAAGAACTCCTTTGGTATTTTCTGGGTCCCTATTGCTTTGTGTTTCGGCTTCCTTGTTTTCAAGCGCCGGCGTCGAGAATTTGCGCAGAAGCAGCACTTCATTTCCTTTGGCGTTGTAAGCCAAGCGATCACAGGCCGAATGCATCAAGAAAATACCGCGGCCATGGTCGTGGAGACCCAACTCGTCGTACCAAGCTTCCGGGCTGGTGTTTTGCAGTTTGCTTAAGAGGCTGCGAGCGTCAAAACCAGGCCCGTCGTCTTTGACGCGTATACTCAGGCGATTGCCGCAGCGGCGCATACGCAAAGAAACGCGTTGACCCGCTAAAAAGCCGTTGTTCAAGGCTTCGTTGGCGGCTACTTCAAGGAAAGCGGCTTCTCCTTCCGGCGCGCAGCTTGTTACATACTCATGAATCGCTGTTTGCGCCCGAGAGAGATCTTGCTGCGTCTGGATGCAAGGCAGGCGCAATTGACCGGGTAATTGATTAATCTCCAGAACCACCGCAGAGAAATCGTCGCTGCGTTCCGGCTTTTGCGACAGTGTTTCAAGCCAGCGCGTATAGCCGGATAAGCCAGGTTGCGCTTGTAAGCCATGAAGCTCCATTAAATCGGAAACGCCGTCGCTCATGATGCAGTAGACCTCGCCTGCTTTTAAAGGACGAGTGACGGTCTGCATGTCAATGTCGTCAAAGATGCCTAGAAAACGGCTGCTGACGGGAATTAAAGAGCAGCGGCTTTCATTGGCGGCAAGATAGAAATTAATTCCGCCGGAAATAAAGGTAAGCAGCGATTTTTGCAGATCAAATTCGAAGTAGGCGATGCCAGCGAAGGCGTCTTCATGAAGATATTGCTTAATGCGTTGGTTAATGAGCTCAAAATGGTCCTCGGTGATGCTTTCACCAGTAAGCAGACGCGTGTCTAGCAGCATTTTCAAAGAAGCCGTCTGCAGAGCCGTAGCTACGCCATGGCCGCTGACGTCGACCATGTAGCCGCGCAGCGTTTTTTCCGGGGCGAACCATTTGTAGTTAAAAAGATCACCGCTTACCGTATGATAAGGCAAAAAGAGCGTATTCACACGCAGTTCCGGCAAGGACAAGGCATCCGGCAAAGTGTCCTGCTGCACTTGAGCGGCTAGGTGCAGTTCTTTCAAGGTCTGCTGCTCGCGGCAGCGCAGCTCCTGTTCATAGCGCTTGCGTTCGGTGATGTCCCGGGAGATGGCGATCAAGCCGGTAACATAGCCTTCTTTGTCGTGGTAGGGCGTTTTCAAGGTTTCCACGTCAATGACGCTGCCGTTGACTAAGGTATATTGCTCCTCTACTTTGACAGGCTGGTTCAGCAGCAGCGCCTCATAGTCTTTCTTAAGGCAGTTTTCCGCCAGTTGGGTATCTTTCAGGATGTCCCAGCTAGTTTTGCCAATAACGTCTTGTTCCTGTTCAACACCGTACAATAATTCGCGGCAAGATTTATTACAGCCCAGAACCTGACACTGCAGGTCTTTGAAGACAAGAATATCCGGGATACTGTCCATCATGGTTCGTAAAAATTGCTGTTGATTTTCCAGCTTTAGCTCCAATTGCTTGCGTCGGGAGATTTTACGGGAAAAACCGATGGTGCCGCAAAGGCTGCCGTTTCGATGGAAGATAGGAATGATTTGGGTGTCAAACCAATTGCTGCCGGCGCGATTTTCCCGATATATATGATCCCGGCTTTGGGGCATGCGTGATTGCAGGACCGCCGTATCCAGCGATTCATAGACAGTGCTTAAAAAAGCGGGCATAATGTCGTGAACGGTTTTGCCTAAAATTTCAGCAGGGCTTTTGTGGCAGAAGCGGGTAAAGGCGGTATTGACTTCTAAAAAGCGCCCTTCTCTATCTTTCATCCAAGCTAGGGTTGGCATGTGCTGAAAGATGACCTGCAACGGGCTAAGCTCTCCGTGGTTCATGAACAAGGACTCCTTTTGTGTGAGAAAGTGTGAAGCCAGTATCAGCTGCTTAGCTTTCCAGATGCAGCACCTTATCCAGACGAGTGCGCTGCAACAGTTCTTTGACCATGCCCTGGACGCCTATTAAGGTAAGAGAGCCGTTTTTTTCCTGGGTCATTTTGTGCAACGTGACCAGCACGCCCAGACCGGAGCTGTCGATGTAGGTCACGCCAGCTAGGTTCATTGTCAGGTGATGGTGACCGGTCTCGATTTTTTCGATCATGGCGTCGCGAATAATGCCGGCGTCATGTACGTATAGCTTGCCGGTTAAAGAGAGAATGGCTTGATTTCCGTTGGTTGTTAAGGTATGTTCCATGGCGGGAATCTTCCTTTCACTATTAAATTAAATCTGGAAAACGATAATGTTGTTTTGAAGACTTTGGGACATAGCGCTGGTTTCCTCCGAAGTGGAGGCGATGGTTTCGACAGTAGCTGTAACTTCCTGGATGGCGGCGGCAACGGACTGCGTTTCTCGTTCCGTGCTTTCGATGTCATTAGCGACGTTTTCAATAAGTTGAATGATTTTATCGGACGAAGCGATTTCCGCGTTGGTAATTTTGGCAATGCCGTCGACGTCTTCCACTGTCTCGATGACGGCGGCCATGATGTGCTCCAAAGACTGTTCCGCTGCGGTCACGGCGGTAACGCCGGTTTCCACTTCCTGCAGGCTTTGTTTCATGGCGAAAACGGCATTTTGCGTATTGTCGGTGATTTTAGTAATGAGGTGAGAAATATTATCCGCTTCCGTATTGGATTGTTCCGCCAGTTTGCGAACCTCTTCGGCGACAACAGCAAAACCGCGACCGGATTCGCCGGCTCGCGCCGCTTCGATAGCGGCATTCAGAGCTAACAGATTCGTTTGCTTGGCGATGCTAGTAATGGTTTCATTGATGCTGCCGATTTGCTGGGAATAATCGTTGAGCAGCGTAATGACCCGTTCGGCTTCGATGGTTTTGGCATGAATCGTGTTCATGCTTTGCATGGCGTTGTTGATGGTATCCTTGCCGTCTTTGGCGGTGGCCATGGTAATTTCCGATTTGTCGCTGGCCGAATGCGCTTTGTCTTTGGCAATTTGAATGAGCGAGGATAATTCTACAAGCACCTGCGAGGTTTCCATACTCGTTTTGGCGGCGTCGCTCATCGAGGAAGCTACCTGCTGAATATCGTTGGCAATGCTGTTGGCAGCGCCGGAAACCTGCTCTGACGAAGCCGCCAGTTCTTCGGAGGCGGCGGAAAGCTCGACGGCGCTGGTGGAAACATCTTTGACGATGCGCATCTGGCCTTCGATCATGGTGTTGAAGGATTGGCTAAGCTGGCCG
This sequence comes from Anaeromusa acidaminophila DSM 3853, assembly GCF_000374545.1. Classification (NCBI taxonomy): domain Bacteria; kingdom Bacillati; phylum Bacillota; class Negativicutes; order Selenomonadales; family Sporomusaceae; genus Anaeromusa; species Anaeromusa burkinensis. Next base: position 12,140 of record NZ_KB894608.1, on the reverse strand, counting down.
ATTTCATCAGCCGCCTGGTTAGACGAGCGGATGGTCAGATTGCCTTTGCTGGCTTCCGCCATCAAGCGTTGCAGTTCCTTGACGGGAGCTGCCAGTTGGCGGCTGTACCAAATGCCGAGAGCCAAAGAAAATAGAAGAATGACAGCAGTGACTAAAAGAGCATTGTTGGAACGGGCTTGGACGTCGCTCTTCATAGCGGCTGTTTGGGTCAGAAGTTCTTTCTTTTGGACTTCCGACAAGTCTACAAAGCCTTTGTCGATGGCAGCCACCAGATTTCGACCTTGCGTTGTTAATTGCGTCATATTCGCTGCGTTGCTGCGTTTGGCGGCAATGACTTGGTTGCCTAGTTTGAGATAATCGCCAATCAGCTTTTGCACTTCCGCCCCTTTACTGTGCAGGGCGGGATTTTGCACCTTCGAGGTGTAGTCGGTCATGATTTGGTAGCTTGTCTGGATGTTGGCGCGATAGCCTTTTTCATAGGTATCCATGCCGTCAGCATAGGTCAAAAAGCCCCGCATGTCTAAAAGCGCCCTGGTAAATTGGGTGTGGGCGTCTTTTGCCAACACCATGTCCATCGCGTCGGTTTCAATGACTTGCTGTGCTTCGGCGCCCACGGCGCGGAGATGATAATAGGTGTAGCTTACAACGCCAGTCATCAATGCCACAATCAAAACAATGATGCCGACAATTTGGGCTACGAGAGGAAAACGATTCATTATGTAGTGCCTCCCTTTTTCTCTTTAGGAACCACTGCTTTATGCGCAACTCCCATCAAAGAGGCTCTTTTTCCGTCATACATCGTCAGAAAGCCTCGGCATAGCGCCGCTATGCCTGCGTTTTCTTTCTTGTCTGGCGAAAAAAGTTCTCTCTTTGCTTGGCGTGCTCATTAAACCAGAGGTTCCCATGGTTTTCCGAGGAACGTTAATTTCAAGGGCTTTCTGCGTTAAGCTGCAGTAAGGCGTCAACTACCTGCGGATCGAATTGGCTGCCGCTGCCGTTATTGATGATCTCTAGCGCTTTTTCGCGGGGAAGAGCCGGACGGTAAATGCGGTCCGCCGTCAAAGCTTCAAAGACGTCGGCGACGCTGAGAATACGCGATAACCAAGGGATTTCCTCGCCTTGCAGGCCCTCCGGATAGCCTTGCCCGTTAAACCATTCGTGGTGGCAGAGAATGCAGTTGGCGATTTTTTGAAAACGGTTAATTTTGCAAAGCACGTCGTGACCGAGTTGCGAGTGCGTTTCGATTTGTTGTCGTTCTTCGGCGCTAAGAGGCCCTTTTTTCAGAAGGATGGTTTCCGGGATGCCGACTTTGCCGATATCATGAAGCAGCGCTATGGTGGATAAATCGTCCAATTGCGCTGTGTCCAGCCCAAGAGAGCGCCCCAGTTCGAGCGCAACGGCGCGGGTATTTTCCGAATGGCGTCCGGTGTAGATGTCGCGTTTTTCAATTAGCTCTGCAAAGGCGAACATGGTTTGTACAAAATCAACTTCATAATCCCATTGGAGCGTCATTAACGGCGTAGTATCCAGGTCAATTTCTAAAACATATTCAATGTTTCCTTGGGCGTCATAGACGGGAATGGCCGTTTGTTCAAGGCGAACCAGGCGATGGTCTGAGGTTACAGAGCACTTTTGATTCGTAGAGGGCTGGCCGTTTTGGAATGCCTGTTCCACAGGACAGTGCGGACAGCGCTGGCTTAACTTGAGCCATTCATAGCAACGCGGCGTCGGCGTTGTTTCCGGTACAGGACCGTGTAAGCGGCAGGCTGCAGGATTGTGATACAGCAAGCGAAAGTCTCGGTCAATTTTGATAATAGGGCAGGGAAAGCCGTCTAAGATGCTGTCAGGCAGCATTGGCTGCGATATAGGGTGAGGGAGCATGTGGAAGCCTCCTTTATGTGAAATCGAAAGAGAATCGTTTTGAAATTATAATAACATACAATTGGAGTGGCTCAGGATTTGTAAAAAGAAATTAATAAACAAGAGAAAATCAACAAGTTATGTAGTCTACGAGACGATAAAAAAGAAGAAGCCAATGACTAGAAAGATCATTAGCTTGTGCATCTAAAATGTGAGGATATAATAACATAACTTTTAAATTGAAAATAATGATATAGAAATACCTGAGAAAAGTCAAGAGAACAAGAGAAATCTTTTGTATACAAGAGAAAAGTTTGTTTCGGAGAGAAAAAGAGAAGCGTCTGTACGAGATGAAAAGACGCGGCTCGGGGAGATGCACAGTGGCTGTCTGTGAGGAATGCGGCATAAAAAGAGAAGGCAATTGACAGCATGTGATTGCTGTCAATTGCCTTCTGCAGTATCAAGTTTTAGAAAATATTATAGAATCGTGATGCCGTTAAGCTGGCAGTAAGTGCGGTAGCTTTCAGGCAGCTTATCGTCAGCAATGATGGCGTCGAAAAAGGACAAGTCTGCAATATGCTGCAGCGAGACACCGTCAAATTTGCTGGAGTCGCAGACCAAGTAGCGCTTGGCGGCGATATCCAAAATCAGTCGGTTCGTTGTGACTTCTTCCGGTACGGGATGCGTGACGCCGCGTTTGAGGTGGACCGCCGCCGCGCCGAAGAACACCTTGTCCACATTGAACTGGCGCAAAAACCGTTCGGTTTCACTGCCGCACATCTCCGTAGATTCCGGACGGACTTTGCCGCCAGGCAGAAATAACGTGGCCTGCGGCAGGGAACTAGCCTTAACGGCAACGCCCAAAGAGAGGGTCAGTACGTTGAGGCGTTGCACCGCCGAAGGCAGGTAATCTAGGACGTATTCCACCGTACTGCCTGCGTTCAGGGCGATGGTATCGCCGTTTTCGATGAGCGCCGCCGCCTTGCGGGCGATGACTTGCTTTTCTTCGTACTGCTGCCGCCTTTTGGCTGCAAGGGTCAGCTCGGCAATGGGGTAGGTGCTGGAGGGCGTGTCGATAAAAGCGCCTCCGTAGGTGAGGGTGACGCCGTGCTTTTCCGCTAGATATTTAAGATCCCGGCGAATGGTGACGTCGTTGACGGCAAAGCGTTCCGCCAGGACGGAAACCTTGACAGAGCCGTGCTGCAGGAGCAGGTTGAGGATTTCTTTGCGTCGATTGATGTTCATGGCCTACAGCTCTGGCGGCGAAAGCAAAAAGCCGATTTTCGGATTGTTGTCTTCAGACCAGCGCAGAGCCCAGTCGCTTTGGAACAGCGCCACTTTGCGGTCTTTGGCATCGCGCACGATCATAGCGCGGTCAATGCCTTTGAAGGTGGTCACATCTTGGCTGCCGGCATCGAGCCAGCGGGCGTGCTCGTAAGGCAGCGGCTGCATTAAAATAGTACAGCCGTATTCGTTTTTAAGGCGGTATTCCAGCACTTCAAACTGCAGCTGGCCGACAGCGCCGACGACATAGCTTTCCGCTAGGGCGTCGTCTTGTTGGAACAGCTGTACAGCGCCCTCTTGGGTGAGCTGGGTAATGCCTTTTAAAAATTGCTTGCGTTTCATCGTGTCCTTGGGTTGGACGCGGCAAAAGCGCTCCGGCGGGAAAATCGGAAAGTCCGCAAAGGCGAAGTCGCTGCTGCGGTTGACCGAAAGGGTATCGCCAATGCCAAAAACTCCCGGGTCAAAGAGGCCTACAATGTCGCCAGGCCATGCTTCTTCAATAATGGTGCGGTCCTGCGCCAAAAATTGCTGCGGCTGCGAGAGCTTGACCGGTTTGCCGCTGCGGGAGTGGTTCACCGTCATGCCTCGGCCGAAATGACCCGAAACAATGCGGATAAAGGCCAGACGATCCCGGTGGGCGGGATTCATGTTGGCCTGGATTTTGAAAACGAAAGCGGAAAACTCTTCTTCCGTAGGCTGTACGACGCCGTCGGAAGAACGACGCGGAGCAGGCTCGGGAGCTAGGCGCAGGAATTCTTCTAGAAACGGCTGCACGCCGAAATTGCTCATGGCGCTGCCGAAAAAGATAGGAGTCAGCTCGCCTTTTTGGACGCGTTCCATGTCGAAGGCTTCGCCGGCGGTGTCTAAAAGCTCAATTTCCTCGCAAAGCGTGCGATGCGTTTCTTCGCCAATGACTTCGGTAAAAGCCGGGTCGTCAACACTGCCTTTGCTGGACGGCAGCGCCCATTGACCATGAGTGCCGTCTTCCTGGAACAGTTCAATCTGACGCTCGCGCCGGTTGTAGACGCCTTTGTAGTCGCCTTCAATGCCGATGGGCCAGTTCATGGGATAGCTTTGGATACCCAGCACCTTTTCGATTTCTTCCATTAAATCCATCGGATGCTTGCCATGGCGGTCCAGCTTGTTGACGAAGGTAAAGATGGGAATGCCCCTCTGACGGCAGACCTTGAAGAGCTTGATTGTTTGGGGCTCTACGCCCTTAGCTACGTCGATGAGCATGACGGCGCTGTCTACGGCCATCAGCGTACGGTAGGTATCTTCGCTGAAATCTTGGTGACCAGGGGTGTCGAGGATATTAATGCGGAAACCGTCATAGTCGAACTGCATAACGCTGGAGGTAACGGAAATTCCGCGCTGCTTTTCGATCTCCATCCAGTCCGATACGGCGTGGCGCTGCGCCTTGCGGGATTTGACCGAACCGGCCAAGTGAATAGCGCCTCCGTATAAGAGGAGTTTTTCCGTTAAGGTTGTTTTACCGGCATCCGGGTGAGAGATGATGGCGAACGTGCGTCGCCGTTTGCTCTCCGCGGCCAATGCTTGTGTCATAGTTAATGTACCTCCATGTATATAAATCAGCAACTACTTGCTATTTGTCGGTCCCTCCATTTTAGCATGAAAACCAATTCATACCAAGAGGGGTGCGAGGGAAGACGGGATTGAACAAGAGAACCGGAGTCATGAGAGGGTACGAATGAGGGTTACGGGGTATGAGTTTTGACAAGAGTAGAGGGAGGGTACGCAAAGAGTATTTTCGTAATATTCTTTACGAAAAAGGAGTTCAGTTAACAATGAGAGAAATAGAAACTTATAAAATTCGTTAAGAAGGTGGTTGCTATTATTGGAGGTTCTTTGCAAAGAAGACTGCTAATCTGTATTTTATTAGTGAACGTGATCTTGATTTCTACTTCCGCCTTTATGCTTGTGGATGTCATAGAGAAGAAGGAAAAAGCAAAAGAAATTGAGACTATTAACGAGTGCAGTATGTTTCTGTTTTCTACGCTAGAAGCGCTTGCTTTTGAACGTGGACGAACTAATGTTGTGCTAACGTCAAAAACGCCGCTTAGCGAAGCAAATCGTATTTTCATTACCGAGCGAAGAAGGCAGGTTGATACTTCTTTGAGTGATGGAATTAATCGACTTGCTTCTCTTAACCCCGAAGAAGCGGAAAACTTAAAAAAAAAGCATAATCAATTGAAGCAATTACGATCGAATGCAGATGTGCAAGCTTCGCTAAATTTAGCGGATCGAGACATTTCGTTTCGGACTACCTGGTTTAATGAGTCGACTTTGATCATTTTTCACATAAAACAAGTCATTGAAGAACTGGAAAAACCAACAAGTGAAATCGGTTTTTTTGACTTTTATCACCATTTTCAGCTTGATTGTGTTGAGTTTCGTCTTTTTAGCGGTTCTAGTGCGAGCACACTAACTTCCGTGGTCAATCAAGGCAAGAAGTTATCTCCAAGCGAATATGAGAACTTTATTGAATATCGTTCAAAAGCCGATTACATTTGGAGTGGTATTGAAAAAAGTGTCTTTGACATCAATCGTGCGGAACTGACCGAAAAGAAAGACAGAGTGTACAATGATTATTATAAAACCTATAGACCTTTTCAAAATGAAGTATTGCAAAAAACAATGAATGGGAGCGCAACAAGCTCTGATGCAGCCCGTTTGGCTGATTTATCGGTAAAAGCCTTTGATTCTATTTTTGAATTAATCCGCGAAGTGAACCGCGAAACGGCTCGATCGGTTGACGCTTTAGAAAGTAGAGCGGAAGAACAACTAGAGCGGGCGACGCTGCAATTTTTCCTGGCAGTGGGATTTGCTCTTTTTACATTGGTATATTTTCGAGTGCGTTTATTTGCCCCCTTAGAACGAATTATCGGGGCGTTAAAAAGCATTGTAGATGGCAGACCGGTTATTCCGTTAGAAGAAGAATTGAAGCGGAAAGATGAAATCGGCTTGTTGACGCAAGGTGTGAAAATGCTGTATACAAGCCTAAAAGAAACGCAGGAGCTAAAAGCGCAGAATGAAAAACTAGCGACGCAAGACTGCTTAACTGGGCTATATAACCGACAAATGCTTGAACAAGAAGTGGTAAAATTGATTGCTCATGCGGAACGTTATGAGGAATCCTTAGCCATGATTTTATTTGATCTTGATCACTTTAAGAAAGTAAATGACACATGGGGGCACCCAATTGGAGACGAGGTTTTAATTCAAACAGCGCAAACGGTTAAGAAGGTTATTCGAAGCGCGGATCATTTTTTCCGCATTGGAGGAGAAGAATTCCTTGTTTTAATGCCTCACACTAATATTATTGAAGCCGAAAGTGCCGCGGAAAAAATCCGAGTGGCTATGGACACCGCCAGGCATCCGATAGCCGGTCACGTTACCGCAAGTCTGGGAGTTAGCGAAAAAAAGGCAGAAGAAGATTTTTTATCTTGGTATAAACGAACCGATGAAATGCTGTATCGAGCTAAAAAATTAGGAAGAAATAGAGTTGTCTGCTATATCCCTAAGCTAGCTCCTGTTGCGTCAATGAACGTGGAATGGAGAGATGAATGGAATAGCGGTGAAGCGACAATCGATAGCCAACATAAAGCTCTTGTGAATTTGGCCAGCGAGTACTTTTATTATGCTTTGCAGCCGGAGCCGGATCGGAAAATGATAATTTCGCTAATGGTTAATTTAGTCGGAGAAATTGTAAAGCATTTTGAAAGCGAAGAACAAATATTGGAGGAAATCGGATATCCAGATGTAAAAGAACATGAAAGAATCCATAAAACCTTACTTGCGAAAGCAGCTAAACTACAAGAAGACTATGTAGCTGAAAAAATTAGTTCCTTTGCGTTTTGTTCTTTTTTCATTGATGATATCATTACGAATCATATGATCCACGATGACCAAGAGTTTTTCTATTATACGCAAAAGAGAGCGGAATGAGCGAATCATTATAAGTAAGCAACGGTTTAAAAAAAGGAGTTGTGCTTCCTGGCGCAACTCCTTTGCATATAAAAAAAGTTAGACAAACAGCCTTGCGCTGCTTGTCTAACTCTTCATGGGTCGAGTTCGCGAATTGTTGGCGGACAATTCCGAATCGACGATGGTTAAATTGTATCGCAGGGGCGTGCAATCTGTCAACGAAAAGAATACAAAAGACAAAAAACAACAGAAAACAACGACTGATTTTATAACAATGTATCAAAAAATAATAAAATACTAGAATTAGAGAATTAAAGTGTAACCTCAACACAAGAGATACGATTCGCACAGAGTAACAGAGGAAAGGCCAGAGGAAACAGAGAGAACATAATAGGTGCTTCTGGCACCGTCGTACTCCTGTTCAATATTCTATTTCCAGAGGTCTCATGCGAGCCCTTTATAGATGTCGGTTGCCATGCCATCCATGGCGCAACCGACCCTAGGCGCATCCAGCGCCGTCGCCGATTCTCTTGTTCAATCCTGTTCCGTAGCCCTCACTTTACTCCCTCTACTCCTGTTCAAAAGCCGTATTCCGTGCTCCGGTTCAATCCTAGTCTCGTGGGCGGCAGAGTAACACCTGTTTTTGTTGGAGTATGGCTTCATCGGCTGTGCGTAAAAGCAGGCTTGGATTGGTTGTGCCGTTAGAGAAGGCCTGTCCTATAAGAACCGATAAGGCCGGTTCCGGATGCAACTGGTTGTACAGCTCGATTTGAGCCAATACCGCGCTGCGGTAGGCTTCTAAGGCGGTGGCGTCGCTTTCCGGCAGAATGGCGGCTAATTCGTCGTCGCCGATGCGGCCCAGAATAAAGTGTTTGCCGCCGACTTGCTTGAGGACGTGCGCCAGCGCCAGCAAGAGATCATTGCCGGCTTGATAGCCGAAGGCATTGTTGATGCTGCGCAGACCGTGGATGTCAAAGACAATAAGGCTTGTGGGCAAGCCAGGGGCGGTAAGACGCAGCAATTCTTTCTCAAAACGGCTGCGGTTTAAGAGGCCTGTAACAGAATCATGGTCCGTCATGAACTGAATGTGCTCCAACGCTTGCTTGCGGCTGGTAATATCAATGACTACCATCATGGCCACTCTTTTTTCCTCTACCAATCGGTCGATGGGAGAGGTTCGCACTTCAAAGCAACGGGTGCCGCCAAAGGGAAACTGCGGCGTATATTCCGTCACCTGCGGTTCGCCGCTTTCAATGGTGCGTCGAATGACTTCTAACACTTCCTGCACTTCCCGAGGAGGATAAAAATCGCCAAGGTTTCGCCCGATAGCCTGCTCCGCCGTGAAAATAAACAGCTTGTCTTCCGGGCCGATGATGTCCATATAGGTGCCGTCTTCGGCAATAATGAAGCACGGATCCGGGAGTTTACTGGCGTACAGCCGCAGCAGCTGTTCCTGTTCTTCCTTGGCTTCCGCCAAAAGCAACGCCTGTTTTTTGCTGCGAATTAGGTAAATGGCGTAACTAAGCAGCAGCGCACTGAATACAGTGGCTGCTATGTAATAGAGGGAACGACGCTCGGAGAAGGCTTCTTTGACCACTTGACTTTCTTGGTATGTAAAGAAGATGACGCCGGCCCAAATGCCGGACAGAACGAAGACGGTAAAGAGGGTAATGGACTGCTGTTCTTTCTGTAACAAGTCGCAAGTCTCCTTTGCCTAGATCTATCCATATCTATCATAGCAAAAATAGAAGCCTCATAAAAGACTTTGGTGAAAATTTGCGGAATTCGAAGTCTTTGGATAGTCGCTGTTTTGTTAAATTGGCTTTCTATAGCAGGAACCTCTTGTTTGGGCGCGAACTGTATCAACACAATAATCCTTTTTTTGCTCACCGACTTGTGTCTGCAAAGGAGAAGGCTATGAGAAAAAAGCTCGTCTTTGTCTACTTGGCCTTGGTGTTAGTTTGGCCAGCCAGCGTTTGGGCTGCAGCGGCATTGTCCTTTGCTGGCTATCAATGGCAGGTGAAGGACGGCTATGATTATCCGGGAAAAAATCATTGGTCTTTTCGCCAGGCGTGGGTGGATGAAACTGGCGCTTTGCATTTGCGATTGGAAAAGAGAGGCCTTTGGTATTGCGCTGAAGTGATCACTCGGGAGTATTTTTCCTATGGACGCTTTTCGTTTCAAGTCATTGGTGAACTGGATCGGCTGGACCCGCAGGTAGTGCTGGGCTTATTTTTGTACCATCCTTCCAGTTTAGAGGAGGCGGATGTGGAAGTGGCGCGCTGGGGAAGGGCGAAAAACTCTAATGGCTTGTTCGGTATATATCGGCAAGATTTGCACGAGGCGCAGCCTTTTCGATTTTCGCTTCCAGAGGGAAGCTACAGCACCTATTGGATCGATTGGATGCCGGAGCAAGTGCGATTTGTCGGGCAATACGGGCATCGCAGCGACGAGGAAGCTGTCTTTGCCCGCTGGCAGTATCCCCAGAAGCCGGTTTTAGGAGAAACACTTTTTGAACGGCGCTATCTGCAGGTGCGTATGAATTTGTGGCTCTATGGAGGAAGGCAGCCGCATAACGGCGAGAATGTAGAAGTGATAATTCATGGTTTTCAGTATCGGCCATGGCCGTAAGGAGGCTAGGATGAAACGATTTGCTAAAGTTATGGCGTCTTGTTTGTTTTTCTGGATTATTGCTTTGAGCACGGCGGATGCATATGGCCAGGTCGGACCGAGCAATTCTAAAGAGCCGCGACAAATTGACAATTCCGGTTCGTTTCATGTGGACGCTGCTGATTTATATATAGCTCCTGGCGTAACTGGTCCGACCAGCGCTAGTACAGTAGCGCCTGTGGAAGAAAAATGGGCACGCTATGAGCAGGGAGATAGCAGTCGTCTTGCGGTGTTGGTTACCGATGAGAAGTCGGATTGGCTGGGGCTGGCGCATGGTTTAAAGAGCGCCGGCATTCCTTTTCGGATGACGAAGGATTACATGGAAGCGTTGCGCCACAAGGCGATTTTGGCGTATCCCATGATTTCCGGCGGTACGGTTTCGCCGGAAGCGGCGGCAGCGTTATCCAAGCATGTGCAAAGCGGCGGTACCTTGGTAGCGGTGCAGCCGTTGGCTAATTCCATGAAAAGTCTGTTTGGTTTTACCGAAGCCATTCCTTCACGGCAGCAGAAAAGCCTAGCTTTTCAAAAAGGCGTTTTATCATGGGTATTGGATGATGTCCGAGAGACTTCGCTGACCATAAATGGCAGTACGCCGGAAGCTGCCTTGGGGACGTATAGCTTTCTTTTTCCTACAGGAAAGATTGTAGCGGCGTATGAAGACGGCAAAGCAGCCATTATTCGTAAGAATTATGGCGGAGGGGCGGCTTATGCAGTTGGGCTGGACTTGGGGCATTGGCTTTTGACAGGCTATAACAGTCGAGCTGAGAGTAGTGCGCGCAGCTATGTAAACGAATATGAGCCGTCTTTGGATATCTTGCTGCAGTGGCTGAAGGAAGTATATAGGAATGCGGAAAAAAATGCCGTCTTTTTTGGTTCTGTTCCATCTGGTAGGGGGCTTGCCGTCTTGCTTACGCATGACGTGGATTTTACAAAATCAGTAGTCAATGCTGTAGCATATGCGGAATATGAAAAATCTATGGGGATTCGGGGGACGTACTTTATCCAAACCAAATACATCCGCGACTACTATGATGCAATATTTTTTAATGAAGCGTATCTGCCGTATTTGCGCAAGTTAATTGAATTAGGCATGGAATTGGGAAGCCATACAGTCAGCCATTCTTATGTTTTTGCGGCGCTGCCTTTAGGAAGCGGAACGGAAACATATCCTGCGTACCAGCCATTCATTAGCGGCAGGTACGCCATTCATAATGCCACGGTGCTGGGCGAACTACGGGTCAGTAAATTTTTGTTAGAACAAGGAACAGGCGTAGCCGTGACGTCTTTCCGGGCGGGACACCTGCAAAATCCGCTGACTTTGCCCCAGGCTCTGGCGGCAACCGGTTATCGTTACAGTTCGAATGTGACTGCTAATACGGCATTAACGCATCGGCCTTTTCAACTAAACTATTCTCGGGGCAGCCAAGGTGAGACATCGATATACGAATTTCCGATTACGATTGAAGACGAACTGGATTCGCCAATGGACAAGCGTCTAGATAAAGCGCTGGCGCTGAGTGCGAAGGTCGCCCGCTACGGTGGCTTGTTGAATATCCTAATTCATCCTAACGTGTTAGAGGAGAAAATGACTTTTGAGCAAGGGCTTGTAAACGCTCTTAAAGACAAGGCCTGGTTTGGCTCGCTGGGAGAATATGGACGTTGGTGGGAGGCGCGGGATGAGGCGGAGGCGGATGTGTTCGTTCAGGGACAGCTTCGTCAGGTGCGGCTGCGTTTGCCGCAAGCGGTGGAAGAGCTGCCGCTGGAGGTTCCTGCGGACTGGACGTTGCAAAGCGGACCGGGGCGTATCCAAGGCGGCCAGGTGCTGATAAGCGCTCCGGCGGGCGAAGCTGTGCTGACCTTTACTGCGCCTTAGCTAGAGAACGGGAGAACGTCACATAGAGTAACAGAGAAAATCCAGAGAGAATATTAGTAAAGAAGATTGCCGTGTCGCTGCGTTCCTCACAAAGAATGGCGTTAGGCTGACTTACGGGGGAATCGAAGCAAGCTCTTGCGTTATATCGACTATAAAACAAACAGCCGACAAGTAAGCCGAGAGCGTTATTGCCTGCTGTTTGTTTTTATTATGCGCTTCAGCGTGTTGACGAAGGAACGTCGGAAACAAAAAACCACCCGTTAAACGGGTGGAGATAAAAAGTTAAACAAAAAGAAATTCACCAACTGCTATACTGATGAGTGTTCAAGCCATCAGAAAGAAGAAAGCAGGTGAATTTCTATGGACAAAAGCTTAGCACACACAAAATGGATGTGCAAGTATCACGTAGTATTTACGCCCAAGTATAGGAGAAAAATCATCTATAACCAACTAAAAGTAGATATCAGAGATATCTTAAAAGCGTTGTGCAAATATAAGGGTGTAG
>NZ_KB894607.1:34522-50462 GCF_000374545.1 Anaeromusa acidaminophila DSM 3853 | reverse complement strand
ATGAGATAGCTGGTAGCGTTCTTATTTGTTTTGATATTGGCGTTCTCGTTAGCCGCTTTAGCGCGGTGTGCTTGTCGAAACAAGAAGAGTCTCAACTCAAAAAACGACGGCTTACAGGGAAATACGGAAACTCACTGCGTTCAGACAACCATATTTCTTATCCTGAAAGTCGTCGTTTTTTGTCCTATGGACCGTCTCGTCTCTAAAAGTTTCGCCAATCACACCGCGCTGCGGCGATTGCTTCCTTATATCGTTCTTCACCCAGCGTCTTCTTCAAAACAAGAGCTCGTTCAGCTCCTGCGAGGCCAGCTGAAAGGGAAATGCGGGAACTCGCTGCGCTCAGACATCCGTATTTCTAATTCTTCCAGCTGGTCTTGCATGCCCTGCGGATCGCTTCGCTCGCAAAAGTTTTGCCGCAGACGCCGGTCGCGGAGGTTGACTTTGAACTTGCAAATTCGCCTTGGATATAAAGAACTATTCGCTGTAAATAAGAAATTCGCCTCGGTCAGCGGACCTGGACCGTGACAGTATCGGTCGGATTACCGACGAAAGTAATAAAGCTGCCGGCAACCGCAAAGACTTCACCGCTGTCGCTGATACTATCGAATTTGCAGTTTCCAGCCGGATCAAAAACAAGAATCCGACCGCCAGCTGGTTTGGCAAAGCTGAGGAGTGCGTCCTGGTCAAGTATCAGCCATTCGTTATAGCCTTGGCTACCGATAATGAGGTTGATCGGGCCGCCGGAACACGGCTTGGCGGTCTCAGCCTGACTGAAGAGAAAGCCGCTTAGCCAGGCCCACTGCTCGTCTCCGCGTTTGAAGAAGCTGAGTTCTGAAAGATCGCGCATGTTGGCCACCGCGTAACTGGCGGTCAAAGGGCCGGTGACCTTCTTGACACCGCCAAAATCGACATAACCGGGCAGGCTGGATAGACGTTGAGCAGGCATGACATACGGGTACATATTCTGCCATTCTTCAAAGGCTTTTGCATTGCGGCGCAGCCACATCTGCCCGTTCAGGCTAACGGCAAGCTCTTGCGGCGCAGCCAGTTGCTCGATCTTTTCGCCTTCGATACTGTCTAAATTGAATTTGGCATCATGCCTAACCAGGTATCGACGACCATCGACGGTAGCAAAGTAGTGCTGTCCCGTGGCATCGCGGAAATAGCCATCATTATATAACGCTGAAAATGCCTTAACTTCCTCGGTGCCGTTTGTATAGTACAGAGTGAGCATGTTTGCGGATTGATCAAGACTGACCTTTGCTAAGTCGCCTCCGTGAATGTAGTATCCTTCATATGCTTGCAGTTCGACCGGGATGGGTTCTCCCTTCAATGGGATCGCAACAGGGTTCAGCTCGATTGTTAGCAAGCCTTTCGTGCTTAGGTATGTCTTGAGCAGATCATAGCCGAACATGGTGGCATTAGCTTGGGGACCGGCGAAGATGACTGCGACCGATATTCTTTTATCGGGTATGGTGATCAACATGGAACTATATTGTCCAGTACCGCCGTTTTTGCCGAGAACATGAATGCCCTTGGTTTTCAAAGCTGGAATTTCGGCGAAATCCCAGCCCAGGCCAAAGGTGGAGTTCGGATTGTGCAGCTTGCCAGCGAAACCAGGAGGCTGGACTTTTTTCATTTCCGCCAAGGAAGCCGGAGACAAAATATGGTGGCCAACGGGCGAAAAACTATCGGCAAAACGGCATAGATCCTCAGCAGTGGCCGATAGCCCGCCTGAGCCAAGCAGAGATAGCGCTTCCAATGGCAACGCCTTGCCGGCTTTGGTATAGCGCTTGGCGACAAGCAGGTTTTTCTCAGGACGATCGGAGACCCCCGTGCCGGTATATTTCAGGGCCAGCGGCGAGAAGATCCGCTGTTGGAGAAAGTCAATATAACTCATTCCGGAGACTTTGGCTACGATCATTTCGGCAAGGGTAAACCCGTCGTTACAATAGGGTGCAAGTTCACCAGGCTGACTTTTGAGATGGGAATGTGCTAGAATATCGAGAACTTCCCGGTAAATGTCCGTATTGTATTGGTAGCCGAAGCTGTTAGGTCCGACGGTGCCGGGCAGGCCGGAAGAATGGTTAAGGAGCATGCGTACGGTGATGTCTTTGTAGCGCTCGTCAAGCATGGTGAATTCAGGTAGGTAGGTAACCGCCGGAGCGTCGAGATTCACCTTGCCGTCGTCGACCAGCAGCATGATAGCGGTGGCCACATAGACCTTGCTGATCGAGCCTATGTTGAAAAGAGTGTTCTTGTCGACTGGCAAACTCTGTAGCCGGTCGGCCATGCCGAAGCCTTCGGCATAAACCGTAACTCCATCATCCAGGACGGCTACGGTCGCGCTGTCAGCAACGCCGGCATTAATAATTTTCCAGGCTTCTGTACGGGCAAAGACTTTGGCGGCATCAACGGCGGAATTATCAGCCGCTAGGCATACTGTCGGTGGCAGCACTGCCAGCATTATGGCTAGCAGGCATCCCACCAGCATTTGAGTTTTTCTCATAAAGAAACCTCCTTTTATTTAGGTTCAGTACGCCAGCACAGTAAAGGTGTCGCATGGCGCTTGTCTTTCTGTAGACCATCGTATTCTCTGCTACTGTCAGAGTATAGTTTGAAATTCCAAATTATGGTATATTATTTAACTATTCTAGATTAATTTTGGAAACCCCTTGCAGACAATCAACACTCCTCTTATTTAAAGTAATTTTTCTTTACCTGCTGGAACCATCCAAAACCTTTCCAAAGCACATAGCTCTTTCTAAATTTTCCGAAGTTGCGTGATGGAGCTGAGCTACTGTCAGCATTAAGATAGTACTTTAATAACAAAGTCGCAGTTGTTTGGCGAGTGTTAGGAAAATGGACATTAAACATATTTTCCAGATGAATACAAGTTTTTTGGTGGTTCTATGGAATGTGTTAGTTTACAACAACATAAAAACGCGTAAAAAATATCATTAAAAATGTAAAAAAGACTATTGACAGATGATAGTAAATCAAGGATAATGTACACAGTATTAAAAATGAATACTTCAAAGGCGAAGAACGGAATGTTCAATCCTAGTACTGGGCTCAGAGAACCGGTGGTTGCTGCGAACCGGGGCCAGCAGGAAAGAAATCTCATCCGGGAGCTGTTCTGCGGAAAGCAAGTACGCAGAAACGTGTCCGAGCGTAAATCGGCAAAGTACAATGTAGGGTGGTACCGCGTTTAAACGCCCCTATCGGGAAACCGGAGGGCGTATTTTTTATACCCTTTTTTCGGTAAGTTCTTTCCGGCTTAGGTATCCGGGTGCAACATTGCTTTGCAATGTTCCCATAAATAGCAAAAACGAAAGGAGGAGAGAAGTATGCATTACGTGCTGGCTGTTCGCGTACACAATCACCCAGGAGTATTACTACGCTTGGTAAACTTGCTGTACCGACGTGATGTTGCTCTGCGTAGCATGACAGCAGATTTGGCGCCTGACAGCCCTACAGGACATGTTTCTCTTGGAGTGGATGTGGAGGAGGCGCAGGCGGCACAGGTATGCAAGTATTTAGAACGATTAGAAGATGTTATTTGTGTGGAAGCACTGCAGCAAGACAAAAATTTGTGTCGTGAACTGGCGATCTTAAAAGTTCCTAAACAGGCAGCTACGGCGCGATGGCTACAACGAGGGCAGGTCCGATTATTGGCGGAAACACAAGATTCTTGTTGGGTTATGGAAGTAACAGGTTCGGTGGAAGAAGTAAACGGTTGGATTTTAGAAGCGGAGTCCTGGGGATTGCAAGAAAGTAGAAGAACAGGACCTGCGAGTTGGCACCAGGAAACTGGAGCTTGAGTAAAGAGAGGAGCGGGATTGGGATGGAACATATGCTTTATGACAAGGATGCGAACTGGAAGTTGATAGAAAATAAAACGGTGGCGGTTGTCGGTTACGGCAGCCAGGGGCATGCGCATGCATTGAATTTGCATGAAAGCGGGGTAAAGGTAATTGTAGCCCTGCCGGAGCAAAGTGCTTCAAGGGAACGAGCGAAACAAGCTGGTTTAGAAGTGACTACTCCTGGCGAAGCGGTAAAACGTGCAGATATCATTATGGTTTTGATTCCTGATGAAAAACAAGCCCGCCTTTATGCTGAGGAAATTGCGCCAAATTTGCGGGCAGGACAGGCTTTGGCGTTTGCCCATGGTTTCAACGTTCATTTTCACCAAATTGTGCCTCCAGCTGACGTGGACGTATTTATGGTGGCTCCCAAAGGGCCGGGACATTTAGTGCGACGCGTATTTACGGAAGGTGGCGGGGTTCCCTGTTTGGCGGCAGTGTATCAGGATGTGTCAGGTCAGGCAGAAGGACTGGCGCTGGCTTACGCCAAGGGAATCGGCGGCACTCGGGCCGGGGTCATGTTTACCTCGTTCAAAGATGAGACGGAAACAGATCTTTTTGGAGAGCAGGCAGTACTGTGCGGCGGCTGTACGGAGCTTATCAAGGCAGGTTTTGATACGCTCGTGGAAGCTGGGTATAAACCGGAATTGGCATACTTTGAATGCCTCCATGAAATGAAACTGATTGTGGATTTAATGTACGAAGGCGGCATGGCGGCCATGCGCTATTCCATTAGTGATACTGCCGAATATGGCGATTACAGTATTGGTCGGCGCATTATTACGGAAGAAACTCGTAAAGAAATGAAGCAAGTCTTGGCGGAGATCCAAGAGGGAACTTTTGCAAGAAACTGGATTTTGGAAAATCAAGCTAACCGTCCCGGCTTCTTGGCTAGACGCCAGCAGGAAGCGCAGCATCCGATTGAGGAAGTAGGCAAAAAACTGCGTGGACAGATGTCCTGGCTGAAACAACGTTGATAAACTGATAAGAGGAGGAAGAAAAAATGGGAAAGATACGGATTTTTGATACTACACTGCGTGATGGAGAACAAACGCCAGGGGTATGCCTGGAGCTAAATGAGAAGGTGGAGATTGCCCTTGCGCTTGAAAAACTTGGCGTGGATGTAATTGAAGCTGGCTTTCCCATCGCTTCTCCTGGAGATTTTGCAGCGGTAGAGGCTGTGGCTAAAGCGGTTAAAAAACCAGTTGTAGCCGCCTTGGCAAGGGCCGCTAAAAACGACATTGATCGCGCCTGGGAGGCCGTGAAAGCGGCCCAACAGC
This sequence comes from Anaeromusa acidaminophila DSM 3853, assembly GCF_000374545.1. NCBI lineage: Bacteria > Bacillati > Bacillota > Negativicutes > Selenomonadales > Sporomusaceae > Anaeromusa > Anaeromusa burkinensis. Next base: position 45,316 of record NZ_KB894607.1, on the reverse strand, counting down.
CGTGTATTCATACTTTCTTGGCTACCAGCGATATTCATTTGAAGCATAAACTGAAAATGAGCCGACAAGAAGCCTTGGAACGCATTGACAGTGCTGTGCGCTATGCTTGCTCTTTGACACCGGATGTTGAATTTTCCGCAGAAGACGCATCGCGGTCGGATTGGGATTTTTTATGTCAGGCGTATAGCACTGCTATACGCGCCGGCGCCAAAACAGTGAATGTTCCCGATACGGTGGGTTATACGCTGCCGGAAGAGTTTGCCAAATTGATTCGTTACCTGCGTGCGCATATTGCGGATGCCAATCAAGCCGTATTTAGCGTCCACTGTCACAATGACCTGGGGATGGCCGTAGCTAACTCCCTGGCGGCTGTAGGAGCCGGTGCTGCGCAGATTGAATGCACTATTAACGGTTTGGGAGAACGGGCCGGAAATGCGGCTTTAGAAGAAATTGTGATGGCCTTGGCGACACGCAATGATTTCTATCAGATGGAGACAAACATTCAATCGCAGCAGCTGTACCGGACTTCGCGCCTTGTCAGTACCTTTGCGGGCATTGTGGTACAACCGAATAAATCGATTGTGGGCGACAACGCATTTGCGCATGAATCCGGTATTCATCAGCACGGCATGCTGAACCATGCATCCACCTATGAAATCATTAGTCCCGCTAGTGTAGGCATGCAAAAGACTTCGTTGGTCTTGGGGAAACATTCCGGACGTCATGCCGTAGAAGATCGCTTGAAGGAATTGGGCTATGAGTTGTCAACGGAAAAACTGGATGAGGTATTTGGCAATTTTAAAACGTTGGCAGATAAGAAAAAGCAAATTTTTGATAGGGATCTGGAAGCGTTGGTCGGAGAAGGCCAACAAGCCAAAAAACCGGAATGGTTTCGCTTGCAAAGCCACCAGGTTTCCAGCGGCAGTGATATTTCGGCAACTGCTGCCGTTAAAATTGAAAGCAGCAGCGGCGTTGTGGAGAAGGCGGCCTGTGGAGATGGACCGGTTGATGCGGTATTCCAGGCCATAAATGCTGCAGTTGGCTTTGAAGTGGACCTGAAGGATTATCAACTGCGTTCGGTGACGGCCGGGCAGGACGCTATGGGAGAGGCTTCGGTTTCGGTTGGGCAAGGCAGTCGTTCCTTTAATGGACGTGGCATTTCAACCGACGTGGTGGAGGCGAGCGCTAAAGCATACTTGAATGCCCTGAATAAAATGATTTCCGAATGTGGCGTTCCTGCAGCAAAGGAGGCGGGCTGATGGCTGGCATGACAATGACCCAAAAAATATTGGCTCGCAAGGCGGGGCTGGAAACGGTGCAAGCGGGACAAATCATCCGTTGTCCTATTGATCTGGCCTTGGCTAATGACATTACAGGAGCTCCAGCCATTCGCGAGTTTCGTAAAATTGGCGTTCCTGTATTTGATCCGGCGAAAATAGCGCTGATTCCTGATCATTTCACGCCGAACAAGGATATTGCCTCGGCGCAGCAGGCGAAGGAAATGCGCGATTTTGTGAAAGAGGCTGGCATTGTTCATTATTATGAAGTAGGCCGGATGGGAATTGAACATGTTTTGCTGCCGGAAGTCGGGCTGGTAGCGCCGGGGGAAGTAATTATCGGCGCAGATTCCCATACCTGCACCTATGGCGCAATCGGAGCTTTCTCTACCGGCGTGGGGTCTACCGATTTGGGAGCCTCTATGGCGGCGGGCAGTACTTGGTTTAAAGTTCCCGCGGCCATTCGGGTGGAACTTGTAGGGGCGCTGCCTCCCTGGGTCGGCGGCAAGGATGTAATTTTGACGGTAATCGGTCAACTTGGCGTAGAAGGCGCGCGCTATGAATCGCTGGAATTTACTGGACCTGGTGTTGCTTCTTTGTCTATGTCTGATCGGTTGACCGTAGCGAATATGGCCATTGAAGCGGGCGCGAAAAACGGCATTTTTCCTGTTGATGAGGTGACGCGCGAGTATCTTGCAGGCCGGGTGTCGCGCAGCTACGAAGCGGTGGAGGCGGATGCTGATGCGGTGTACGAAAAGACGTTGCGTATTGATCTATCGCAATTAGAGCCGGTTGTAGCCAAACCGCATCTGCCGGAAAATGTAGCTCCAGCCAAGGAATTGACACAGGTGGCGATTGATCAGGTTATCATCGGTTCCTGTACGAACGGGAGGCTGGAGGACTTGGCTCAAGCCGCGGCAGTATTGCAGGGACGGCAAGTGCATCCTCATGTGCGCGCCATTATTATCCCGGGAAGTCAGGAAGTGTACCGGCAAGCCATTGCCTGCGGCTATGTTGATACTTTTATTGAAGCAGGAGCCGCTGTCAGTACGCCGACTTGCGGTCCATGCTTAGGCGGGCATATGGGTATTTTGGCAGCAGGAGAAAAAGCGGTAGCGACCACAAACAGGAATTTTAGAGGCCGTATGGGCCATGTAGACAGTGAAGTGTACTTGGCAGGCCCTGGAGTGGCGGCGGCCAGCGCGGTGCTGGGCCGAATCGGAACGCCCGAGGAGGTATGCAAATGAAGAACGGACGAGTTTGGAAATACGGGGACCATGTGGATACCGATGTAATTATCCCTGCGCGTTATTTGAGCACTTCTGAGCCTGCGGAATTGGCTAAACATTGTATGGAAGATATTGACGAATCCTTCCGCAGCCAGGTTCAGGCTGGAGATATTATGGTGGCCGGACGTAATTTTGGCTGCGGTTCTTCGCGCGAGCATGCTCCGGTAGCCATTCAAGCCTGCGGCATTTCCTGTGTTATTGCCCACAGTTTTGCCCGTATTTTTTTTCGCAATGCTATCAATATCGGCCTGCCCATGCTGGAAGTGGGCGATAAGATCAAGGAGCTTCGACAAGGGGATCAGCTGAAGCTGCATTTAGAAGAAGGCCGCATTGAAAATTTGACAACCGGCGTTGTTATTGAGGCGGCTCCTTTGCCTGCTTTTGTGGCGGAGATTGCGCAAGCCGGCGGTTTGATTGCGTATGTACGGGAACAGGCTGAAAGGAGCGTCATATGAGAGAAGCACAGTTAGCGGTTGTTGCTGGCGACGGCATTGGGCCGGAAATTATGGAAGTCGCACTGCAGGTGTTTGGAAAAGCAGCCAAACAGCAAAATCTGGCTTGTACTTTTGTCAATTTGTTAGCAGGCGGCGCTGCTTTAGAGGCATATGGCGAACCTTTGCCAGAAGCGACGGTTAAGGCGGCGCAAGGAGCTAGCGCGGTATTGCTGGGGGCGGTAGGAGATCCTAAATGGGATTCCGTAGAACCGGCAAAACGGCCGGAAAAAGCCATTTTAGGCCTGCGTAAATCCTTAGGTCTTTATGCTAACTTGCGCCCGGTTGAAGCGGCCTTTTCTGATGAGGAAGCGTCTCCTTTGAAAAAGGAGCGCCTAGAGGGCACGGATTTAATTATAGTCCGGGAGTTGGGCGGCGGCATTTACTACGGTGAGCGTCAGGAAGGCGATGAATTTGCCAGTGATATGGAATGTTACAGTCTTCAGGAAGTAAACCGCATTTTGCAATTAGCAGCGCAAATTGCCTCGCGGCGGCGCAAGAAAGTCACTTCTATAGATAAAGCCAATGTGTTAGCTACGTCCAGGCTATGGCGGAAAGCGGCTACTGTCGTTGCTGAAGAGTATAAAGAGCTACAGTGGGAGCATATGTATGTTGATAATTGCGCCATGCAGCTTGTGACGAACCCGGCCCGGTTTGACGTAATTGTTACGAGCAATCTTTTTGGCGATATTCTAAGCGATGAAGCAGCCGTTTTGACTGGTTCCATCGGCATGATGCCTTCAGCCAGTTTGGGAGAAGGACCTAGCCTGTTCGAGCCGATTCACGGTTCGGCTCCGGACATAGCCGGACAAGGCATTGCCAATCCGGTTGGCATGATTTTATCGGCTGCTTTTTGCGCAGAAATGGCGCTGGAAGCTCCGGGCGTGGGCGGTGCTATTCGTGATGCGGTACGTCGCGTATGGCTGCAGGGATATCGTACTGCTGATACGTACCGTAAGGGGTACACAAAGGTATCGACACAGGAGCTAGCCAATCGCATTGAGGCGGAACTGGAGGGATAAAATGAAACGCACCGGCGCCAATTTATTGGTTGAATCCCTAAAAAATGAGGGCGTAGAGGTGATATTTGGCTATCCGGGTGGAGCTATTTTGCCGGTGTATGATGAATTATACCGGCAGGAGGAAATTCGGCATGTGTTGACCGTGCATGAACAAGGTGCGGCTCATGCGGCGGACGGCTACGCGCGCGTTAGCGGGCGGGTGGGTGTTTGCCTGGCGACGTCGGGGCCTGGAGCTACTAATTTGATTACGGGACTAGCGACGGCGCATATGGATTCTGTTCCGATTGTGGCGATAACTGGCCAAGTGGCAACCGGCTTGATGGGGAAGGATTCGTTTCAGGAAGTAGACATAACAGGGATGACTTTGTCTATTTCAAAGCACAGTTTTGTTGTTAGAGAAGTGGCTCGTATTCCCCAGATTGTTCATGAAGCTTTTCGGATTGCCGCCAGCGGGCGGCCTGGTGTCGTCATTTTAGATATTCCCAGGGATATACAAACGTTAGAAGTGGATGAAGAGGAAATATATCCTTGCTTTGTAACGCCAGCTCGTCCGATAAGTTGGCCGGACACAGGCTTGGAAGCGGCAGCGCAAGCTTTAGCAACGGCTAAACGCCCGGTTATGCAGGTGGGCGGAGGAGCGGTGAGAGCTGGCGCTGCGCCACAGGTCAGAGCCTTGGCTAGGCATTTAGATATGCCTGTTGTAAGCACGCTAATGGGCTTAGGCGTGGTGGCGGGGGATGACCCGCTTTTTCTCGGCCTTACGGGGATGCATGGACATGAGGCGGCTAATTTGGCGGTACACCACGCCGATGTAGTATTAGCCATAGGCTGTCGGTTCAGTGATCGCTTTGTGACGGCAAAACCTGAATTTGTTAAAGGGAAAACGATTATCCAATTGGATATCGATCCGGTGGAGATCGGTAAAAACATTCCTTCCCATGTAGGGTTAACAGGAAACGTGGGTTTGTTGGCCCAAGATCTTTTGGAAAAGATGCCTAAACAGGAACGAATTGACTGGTGGCGGCAAATTCAAAAGTGGCGTGAAAGCGGACAAGAAGCGGATGAAATGTTGTTGGATGGGCCTTGGATTATGAAGTTTCTTTCCAGGCAGACGCAGGATCACCGCACGGTATTTGTCACCGATGTGGGGCAGCATCAAATGTGGGCGGCGCAGCATTTAACATTGCAGCAGCCTCGCACGTGGCTTACTTCCGGAGGATTTGGAACTATGGGCTTTGGCATGCCTGCCGCTTTAGGCGCGCAGACGGCTTGCCCGGAAGCCAGGGTGGTTCATATTTGCGGCGACGGAAGTTTTCGTATGACCGGCATGGAATTGCATACTATTGCCAGCACGGAAGCCCCGGTAATTTCTATTGTTTTGGATAATGGTTCTCTAGGCATGGTGCGGCAATGGCAAGAATTATTTTTTGAAGGACGGTGTAGTTCCTCCATTCTAAAAGAGTTTGATTTTGTAGGCATGGCCAACGCTTTGGGCGTTGAAGGGGCAGTTGCGCAAAATCGAGCGGACTTTACTGCGGCTTTTCAGCGCGCCTGGCAAGAGAAAAAACCCTTTGTGCTCGTAGCCAAGGTAGAGTCGCAACAGGTAAGGCCCATGTTGAAACCAGGCGGTCAATTGAATGAATTTATTGAGTCTATATAAAAAAAGGCTGTGCAGAAACGTAGTTTCAACACAGCCTTTTTGTTTTGTTGACTAGGATTTTTTTAGCGCCGCAGCAAGGCGCTCTTCAATCAGCGCATCAATTTGTTCACTTAACAAGGCGTTATTGCGAGCGATGATCTCTGTAACCGCCGACATGGCGACAGTAGAGCCCACTGAAGCCATTACTTTTGAGACGAGGTTATATACATCATCATCATCTGCGCCGGCAGCTTCAAAGCCTTCGATAAACATGCTTACTTTGTCTTGATTGTTTTCAAACCATTCGTGAATTGCCTGCTCCAACTGCTCTTGCGACATTCCCAACATAATAAAGTCCTCCTTAACGGTTTTAAATCTACTGTTCTATTTTCGACAAAACGTATTTTTTTCCTCTGGAAAAACGAAAAAAGTCTGGACAGAAAGTACGTCCTGTGTTATAAATAAAACATACAAAATTACAAGGTGTGCATGAGGTCAATGACGACCCGTCCTTGCATTGTTCATTCTAGAGCAACCAAGGGGGTGGTCTATTTTTTTGCATACCGAATTGTTTGTTGATTTGTATTGAAAGATTAACTAAGAGGTGAAGAGCATGGCAAACGATTTGTTGTACGTTATTTCTCCGGAACAGAATGGTACTGAAGAAGTAAAAGCGCTCCTGAAAGCACGTCCTGAGATTAAATTTGTTTCGCTCGTCGGTGTGGATTTGGCCGGCAACGATACAGATGAAAAAATTCCGGTAGAAATTTTCTTGGATGACATTGAAAAATTTCTAAACGGCGGCGTCGTACAAACTGACGGATCTTCCGTAGTTTTGACTGGCTTGGCTACCTTGAACAACGCTCGTGTTGACATGACTGGCGACCGAAATGTCAATTGGTTTGTTGATTACAATTATGAACACTTCGATGAAGAAAGCGGTAAACCTGTGGGAACGCTGCGCATTCCCGGATTCTTGATTCATAACGATCTGCGCGTGGATTCCCGAGCTATTTTGACAGATAGTCTGGAATACATTAAATCTGAATTGTTGAATTTGTTTAAAGCGAATCCCAACTTGGCGGGTATCACCCATGCAAAAGGGGATGAAATTGAAGAAATTCTCTTCACCTCGGCTACCGAGTTGGAATTTTGGGTTAAAACGCCTACCAATAAAGCGGATGTAGCGGAATTGTCCGCTTCGCAGGTAATGCAGGAACAGTACTGGCAGCGTACTCGCGGTGAAGTTCGTACCGCTATGGAGCAGGCAGTTCTGGCTTTGGAAAAATACGGTTTGCAGCCGGAAATGGGTCATAAAGAAGTTGGCGGTGTTAAGTCTCGCATTGATGAAACTGGCCATTTAGCTTATGTTTTAGAACAGTTGGAAATTGACTGGAAATATTCTAATGCGGTACAGACTGCTGATAATGAGCTGCAGGCGCGCATTCTTGTTAAAGAAGTATTCCGTGCTAACGGTTTGGATGTTACCTTTAAAGCAAAACCGATCATCGGTGTTGCAGGCAGCGGGGAACATACTCATGTAGGCATTGCCGCCCGTTTGAAATCCGGCAAAATCGTCAACCTCTTCTCGCCTACTGATATGAAGGCGGATTTCCTTAGCTCCGTCGGCTACGGCGCAATCATGGGTCTGCTGAAAAACTATGAAGTAGTAAACCCATTCGTTTCGGCTACAAATGATTCTCTTAACCGTTTGAAACCTGGTTTTGAAGCGCCTGTTTGCATTGTTACCTCGCTGGGACATAACCCAGCTGTTCCGTCTCGTAATCGTACTATTTTGGCTGGTTTGGTGCGTGATATCGACAATCCGTACGCTACTCGCTTTGAAGTGCGCGCCCCCAATCCGTACACCAACACTTATATTGCATTGAGCGCATTTTACCTGAGCATGTTGGATGGTATCAAGGCGGCTGTGGCTTCCGGCAAGACTACGAAAGAATTGGAAGCGGAACTGTCTAAAGATGCTGGCGTAGATGGCTTCTATCTGGAAAAAGATCGTGCATATCGTAGCGAGCATGATGTGTTTGAAGATTATACCGCAGAAGAGCGGGATCGCTTGTTCAGCAAGCCTCCGGCTACTGTTTGGGAGAATATGCAGGCGATTGAAACTTATCCGGAGAAAGTCGCAGTTCTTACTCAAGGCGGCGTCTTCCGCAAAGAACTGATCGACGCCTTTGTGGCTGGCGCTTTGGTTCGTTGGAAAACCGAATTGAACCAAAGCATTATTGCTACAAACATGGATATTGTTAAATATTCTTGCTGCCTCCATGAAGCAGAAACTGCAGTAGATTTGGATCTGTATCATTGGGATCAAATTCAGGCACTGCGGGTTTACTTGGCGAAAGATACTTTGGCTCAAAAAAGCCTATTTACCCGTATTCGTGAAGCACTGGCAGATGGCGACTATGCTATGGCTTCCGAGCTGCAGGTTGAAATGGCTGCTAAAGTGGAAGAGCTTAAATCCCTTTATATTGCTTACGAGCAGAACATTATCGAATGCTAAGTGCGTGTTGAGGCGCAAAACATCCCCGGCCAATAGCCGGGGATGTTTTTTGCGGCGCTATCTTGTCAGTCCGGTTATTCGATGCTATACTTTAATGAGAATTATTATGTGATTGTCGTTAAGAGTGGGTGATGCACCCACTCTTTCATCTTATGGCAGACAGGATTGCAGTTGAAGGAGGTGAATCCATGGCAAAAGTGCATGTGGAGACATTGGTAGAAGAATTGGTTCAAGCCATGATTGCCGGCACAGCCTTGGAGTTGGTAGACGTTGAGTATGTGAAGGAACGAGAATGGTATTTGCGCGTATTCCTGGATAAGGAAGGCGGTATTGAATTAGAAGACTGTCAATGGATCAGCGAGCAACTGGGCAGCAAGCTGGATGAACTGGATCCAATCAAGGAAAGCTATTATCTGGAAGTATCCTCACCTGGCCTCGATCGTCCTCTCAAGAAGGAACGCGATTTTGCGCGACACTTGGGGGAACGCGTCGAGGTGCATCTCTTTGCGCCTATAAATGGCGAAAAGATGCTAGTTGGTGAGTTGTTGCGTTTGGAAAACGATGTAATCTTTCTGCAAGGAGCAGAAGGGGAAATCGCTATTCCGAGGGAAAAAACTGCAAAGGTTTCGTTGGAGATTGTATTTTAAGCTGAAAACTCAATAGGAGGAATCGTGGGTGAACGCAGAATTCATGCAAGCTTTTGAACAACTGGGGAAAGAAAAGGGGATTGCGCCGGAAGTGCTTTTTGACGCCATTGAAGCGGCGTTGATTTCCGCATATAAGCGAAATTTTCAAACGGCAGCTAATGTCCGGGTTCAACTGGATCGAATTACCGGAGAAATTAAGGTGTTTGCACGCAAAAATGTTGTAGAAGCTGTTGATGATGCTCGTTTGGAAATGGACTTGCAAGAGGCGCGCAGTCATAATCCAAACTACGCAGTGGAAGATATTGTTGAGGTAGAAGTTACGCCTAAGGACTTTGGCCGCATTGCCGCGCAGACGGCTAAGCAGGTGGTTGTGCAACGTATCCGCGAAGCGGAACGGGGCATTATTTATGAGGAATTTTCGAATCGATCCAGTGATATTTTAACTGGCATTGTGCAGCGCATTGAACAAAAAAATGTTTTTATTGATCTAGGAAAAACCGAAGCTATTTTGGCGCCGGCGGAACAGATTATAGGTGAAAACTATCGACATGGAGAGCGTGTCAAGGCTTATATCATTGAAGTAAAGAAAACTACTAAAGGACCGCAGATTATGGTTTCGCGCACCCATCCCGGTCTCTTGAAGCGCCTGTTTGAGCTTGAGGTGCCGGAGATTCACGATGGCGTTGTTGAAATTAAATCGGTGGCCAGAGAACCTGGGCATCGTTCGAAAATAGCTGTCTATTCTCGCGACGAGAACGTAGATCCTGTAGGCGCCTGTGTAGGACATAAAGGAACAAGGGTCCAGACAATCGTCAATGAACTCCGAGGTGAAAAAATTGACATTGTCAAATGGAATCCAGATCCGGGGAAATATATTGCCAATGCTTTAAGTCCGGCGAAGGTTGTCTCCGTAGACGTCAATGAGGCGGAAAAAATCTCGAAAGTCATTGTGCCGGACTATCAACTGTCGCTGGCGATTGGTAAAGAAGGACAAAATGCTCGTTTGGCAGCTAAGCTGACCGGATGGAAAATTGATATAAAAAGTGAGTCTCAAGCACAAGGCGAGGAGTGAGCACAATGGTGCAAAAAAAAGTACCCCAACGCATGTGTGTCGGCTGTCAGGAAATGAAGACCAAGAAAGAACTGCTGCGCATTGTTCGATCTCCTGAAGGTGAGATTTTTATCGATCCTACTGGTAAAAAAGCTGGCCGAGGGGCCTATGTCTGTAAGGCGGCGGCTTGTGTGGAGGCGGCGTACAAAGGGAAGCGCTTAGAAAAAGCGTTGAAGCAAAGCGTAAGCCCCGAAGTGTATGCTCAAATCCAATCTCAATTGGAGTCTTTATAATGTCGTTACAAGAACAGCGTGTTATTTCACTGCTAGGGCTGGCGCAGCGTGCGGGAAGGCTGATTTCAGGCGAAGTAGCCGTACGCAAAGCAATGCAGCAAAAAAAGGTTGAGTTGTTGCTGATTGCCGCCGATGCCTCCGCTAATACCCGTAAGAGTTATCAAGATGCCGCAGCTTATTACGGGGTCACATATATCCTTTTTTCCTCCAAACTGGAGATGGGAGAAGGAATCGGCAAAGCCCATCGAGCGGCGGTGGCTTTGACGGATAAGGGGTTCGCTGCGCGCGTGCAAGAGCTTGTTCGCCAAAGCGAAATGAACATGGGGGTGGATTGATGTCTAATAACAGTAAATATCGGGTTTTTGAACTCGCCAAAGAATATCATACCAGCAGCAAAGATATCATGGAATTGCTGTCAAAAAATGAAGTGCCGGTTAAAAATCACATGAGCAATGTGGATGAAAAAGGTATAGATTTGGTGCGTAAGCACTTAGGAAAACAACAGGCGCCGCAAGGCCAGCAGGCTCCGCGTCCGCAAGGCCAGCAGGCTCCGCGTCCGCAAGG
>NZ_KB894607.1:0-34422 GCF_000374545.1 Anaeromusa acidaminophila DSM 3853 | reverse complement strand
CAGCAGGCTCCGCGTCCGCAAGGCCAACAGGCTCCGCGTCCGCAAGGTCAGCAGGCTCCGCGTCCGCAAGGCCAACAGGCTCCGCGTCCGCAAGGCCAACAGGCTCCGCGTCCGCAAGGTCAGCAGGGACAGCGTCCGCAAGGCCAGCATGAAAATTTTGGCGGTCAACAGCAGCGTGCCGGTGGGCAGCGCGGTGGGCAGCAGCAACGTTCGCAAGGAGGCCCGCAACGACGTCAGGGCGGTTCTGGGGGCGGTCAACGTTTCAATAATCAGCGCGGCGGCAATCAAAGAGGCGGTCAGCGTTTTGCACCGGCCGCACCAAAACAGGAAATGCCGAAACCGAAACAAATTCGCATTGGCGAGAGTCTCAGCGTTAAGGAACTGGCGAGCAAGCTCGGACGCGATGTCGGGGAAGTTATCAAAAAGCTGATGATGATGGGTGTTATGGCCACGATCAATCAGGAAATTGACTTTGATACGGCTTGCTTATTAGGGGAAGAATTTGGTACCGCCGTAGAGGCGTTGCCGCCGGAAGAAGATCCGACTGAAGTAAAAGAAATTGAAGATGATCCTAAATCGTTGCAGCCGCGGCCGCCGGTAGTAACCGTTATGGGCCATGTTGACCATGGTAAGACGTCCTTGTTGGATGTTATTCGTAAAACTCATGTGACGGAAAAAGAAGCAGGCGGCATTACGCAGCATATTGGCGCGTATCAAGTTGTATACCAAGGCAAGAAAATTACCTTCTTGGATACTCCGGGGCATGAGGCGTTTACCGCTATGCGCGCCCGGGGAGCGCAGGTAACTGACGTAGCGATCCTGGTAGTGGCTGCTGATGACGGCGTTATGCCACAAACCATTGAAGCTATCAATCATGCTAAAGCGGCGGAAGTGCCGATCATTGTAGCGATCAATAAAATGGACCGTCCTGGGGCGAATCCGGACCAAGTGAAACAGCAGCTGATGGAGCATGGGCTGATTGCCGAAGACTGGGGCGGCGATACCATCATGGTGCCTGTATCGGCGCACCAGAAAACAGGGATTTCCGATTTGTTGGAAATGATTTTGCTTGTCGCGGAAGTGCAGGAGCTGAAAGCCAATCCGAACCGAAATGCCATGGGCACGATCGTCGAAGCGCAGCTTGACAAAGGGCGCGGTACGGTGGCTACGGTGTTGGTGCAAAAAGGAACGCTCACTATTGGCGATGCAATTATTGCCGGCAGCGCCTATGGGCGTGTGCGGGCTATGGTGAATGATCGCGGCGACCGCGTGAAAAAAGCAGGTCCCTCCATGCCTGTTGAGGTGTTGGGGTTGACGGACGTGCCGGAAGCTGGCGATGTATTGATCGTGGTGGATGACGAAAAAACGGCGCGTACTGTTGCCGAAAAACGTCAAGACAAGAAACGTTCGGAAGAGATCAAGGAGTCGCAAAAGGTTTCTCTGGACGATCTTTTCAAACAAATCCAAGATGGTCAAATCAAAGATCTCAATGTCGTAATCAAGGCAGACGTACAGGGTTCGGTAGAGGCGTTGCGTCAGGCGTTGATGGGACTAAATACGAATGAAGAAGTGCGCGTTATTATTGTGCATGCAGGCGTCGGCGCCATCAACGAATCTGACGTCATGCTGGCTTCGGCGGCTAACGCCTTGATTATCGGCTTTAACGTACGACCTGATGGCAATGCTCGTAAAACTGCGGATGCCGAGAAGATTGATATTCGCACCTACCGCGTCATTTATGACGCCATTAACGATGTGGAAGCAGCTTTGACGGGAATGCTGGCATCGCAATTTAAAGAAGTTGTCTTGGGACGCGCGGAAGTACGCATGGTTATTTCTGTGCCGAAAACGGTTGTTGCCGGTTCGTATGTATTGGAAGGCAAGATTACCAATTCTTCACAAGTACGGATTCTTCGTAATGGAATTGTCTTGCATGAAGGAACCGTTGAAGCGTTGCGCCGCTTCAAGGATGATGTTAAAGAAGTGGCTCAGGGCTATGAATGCGGTATTTCTGTAGAGAAATTCCGCGATATCAAGGAAGGCGACATTATTGAAGCTTTCGTGATGGAAGAAGTACGTCCCACGAGCCTGTAAACGGGAGGTGAAACGATGGGGCAATTGCGAATTGATAAGGTTCAAGAATTTATTAAACAGGAAGTTAGTCAAATCATTCAAAAAGACATAAAAGATCCGCGCGTTGGCTTTGTGACGGTTACCGATGTTGAAATGACAAAGGATTTGCGACATGCAAAAATCTTTTTGAGTTTAATGGGCAGCGATGAACAGAAAAAAGCTACTTGGGAAGCGTTGAACCGGGCGCTGGGTTTTATGCGCAGCGAAATCGGCAAACGTATCCGCTTGCGTTGTACGCCGGAACTGTCTTTGCATTTGGATAAATCGCTAGATTATAGCAATCACATTCAAAAACTGCTGTTACAGCTGGAAAAAGACGGTACGGACAAAGGGGATGCTTCCTCGTGAAACGGCTGACGCTGAAAGAAACAGCGCAAAGACTGTTAGCAGCTCAAAATCCGGTGCTGACCGCCCATGTTCACCCTGATGGTGACAGCTTAGGATCCTTGCTGGGATTAGCGGAATTATTACAGACCCTAGGAAAACAACCGCAAATTTGGTTGGATGATGACGTGCCGCCGGCTTATCGTTTCTTGCCTGGTTGGGAAAAAATTCAACGCTTGCCAGAGCATTCCGTGCGTTTGACTGGAGACTTGCTGGTGGTTCTTGACGCCAGTGACAAAGGACGTATTGGGCGCGTCGGCGAGTATCTGGAAGCTCCGCTGCTAAATATTGATCATCATGTTTCCAATATGGAATATGCTGACGAATTGTATTTGGATGTCAAAGCGGCTGCTACGGGAGAAATTATTACGCAGCTGGCGGGAGAGCTTCAATGTAAGCTGTCTGCGTCAGCTGCAGCAGCGCTATATGTGGCGATAGCCACTGATTGCGGCTTTTTCCGCTATGCCAACACGACGCCGCAAACGCTGTGCATGGCGGCGCTTTTGGTGGAAGCAGGCGCGAAACCTGCCGAAATTTCGGAAGCCCTGGAAACCAGGCCTTACGCCGAAGTAGTTGCTTTGCGCGAAGTACTGGCTACTTTGGAAGTAACGGCGGCAGGACGCGTGGCTTATATCACCGTTACGCCAGAGGTAGCGGCGCGTATTGATAGTACGGAAGGTTTTATCAATTATCCTCGGACGCTAGACGGCGTTGAGGTTGCCGTACTCTTTAAATTCCAAGACGATCAGCATGCTCGGGTTAGTCTGCGTTCCAAGGGGACTGACGTTAGTCAAGTGGCGTTAGCCTTCGGCGGCGGCGGGCATACTCGGGCGGCTGGTTGCAGCATAGAAGGCGATTCACCAGAAGATATGCGGCGAAAAGTGCTGACAGAAGTAAAGAAGATGTTAGGGACGGATGGAATGTGACTACGGAAGGATTCTTGAATGTTCACAAGCCGGTAGGAATGACCTCGCATGACGTAGTTTCCGTGGTGCGGCGAGCTTTGGGCGTACGAAGAGTTGGTCATGCCGGCACGTTGGACCCGGGAGCGTCAGGCGTCTTGCCGGTCGCCGCGGGAAAAGCGACTCGGATGATTGAATATATAACCGATACGGACAAGGAATATGAAGCGGTAGTAGAGTTTGGTTATGAGACGGACAGCGGCGATTTGGACGGCCAAATTGTGGCTAGAAGTGATGCGCCGGCGCCGGAGCAAGAGACGCTCAGGAAAGCTTGCGCTGCGTTTGAAGGCATCATTGACCAAGTTCCGCCTATGCACTCTGCGCTTAAGGTTAATGGTAAGAAGCTGTGCAATTTGGCGCGTCAAGGCATTGTTGTGGAACGGCCGGTACGGCAGATCACGATACATGCATTAGAATTATTGGCCTACGACGGCGTTAAAGCTCGTTTGCGGATTGTTTGTTCCAAAGGAACCTATATTCGAGTGCTTTGCGCTGATTTGGCTAAATCCGTCGGTTGTTTGGGAGTCATGACGGAGTTATGTCGTACGCGCGTTGGTCAATTTCGGTTGGAAGACGCAGTTTCTTTAGATCAGATTCGAGAAATGCGAGAAGAGCTGCTACAGCCTATTCCTAGAGCCATTGCGCATTTGCCTCGGCTATTATTAGATGAAGCGCAAAGCCGGGCTTTTTGTTTGGGACAAAAACAATGGCTGGAGCCGAACTGTGTGACTAGTGAAATTGTAAGAGTGTGCGAGCGAGCGGATGAAAGCTTGCTGGGAATTGGCCGCATCGAACAGCAGGACCGTTTATGGCAATTGGCGCCGCATAAAGTGTTGGCAGCGCCGCAGCAGAAAGAACAAATGGCGGAGGAGGATCATGGGTTTGCAGACATTACATGAGCTAGAGGGCCTAACGGCGCCATACGCCCATGTCGTGGTCGCCCTAGGCACTTTTGACGGCGTGCATCGTGGACATCAGGCATTGGTGACAACGGCGGTAAAGCTGGCGAAAGAAAAAAACGGCACAGCTGTGGTTTTTACTTTTGCCAACCATCCCTTGTCTATTGTAGATCCGCGCCGTTGTCCGCCCCAACTGGGGACACTGCAACAAAAAGAACGGTGGATGCAGGAACTAGGAGTAGACGTCCTGATTTTGCTTCCTTTTACCAAAAAGCTGTTGAGACAGTCGCCAGATGAGTTTGTTGAACTGCTTATACGGAAATTGCAACCGGAAGCTATTGTGGTAGGGCCGAATTATTCTTTTGGTCACCGAGGTCAGGGCGATCCGACGATGTTGCGCCAAGCGGGAGAAGAACATGGCTTTGCTGTACACATTCACCCTGAGGTTACGGAAGACGGTGAAATGATCAGTAGTACCGCTATACGCCAGTGTATTTTAGAAGGACGTATGGAGGAGGCTCGTCTTTTATTGGGACGACCATTTTCTTTAGAAGGTCCTGTCGTTCATGGAGAAAAACGCGGACGTTTGCTTGGGTTCCCTACGGCCAATCTGCAGTTGCCAACATTGCTTGCTGTGCCGGAAAATGGTGTTTATGCTGTTAAAGTATGTGTAGAAGGTAAGTATTACGCTGGTGTAGCTAACGTGGGTACGAATCCTACTTTTGCAGAAGTGGAACGCCGGTTGGAAGTTTTTTTGCTGCAATTTAATGGTGACTTGTATGGAGAGAAACTGGAAGTGGAATTTCTTGGCCGCTTGCGGGGCGAACAGCGCTTTGATGGAGCGGAAAAGTTAATTGCTCAAATTAAGCGGGACATCGAGAATGCAACGGCTTTTTTCGCTGCTGAGAAACTTTAATGGTTGGCAATGATTTGAATTAAATGCTTCAGATGCGTTTCGGCTTTACTTTTTTCGGTGTGTATGCTAAAATTACCCACGTAATAAGCCATGGAACCATAGCGCGGATGCTCGAAACTCCGACGAGCGTCTTGGCTAGCGGGGATTGGTTATAAAAAACAGGAGGTGTCGTCTATGTTGACGAACGAAAAGAAACAGGAACTTATTGAATCATTCCGTACTCACGAACAGGATACCGGATCGCCGGAAGTACAAATTGCTATTTTGACTTCCCGGATCATTTACCTGACCGAGCATTTAAAAGAACACAAAAAAGATCATCATTCTCGTCGCGGCTTGCTGAAAATGGTTGGTAAGCGCAGAGGCATGCTGAATTACCTGAAAAACATGGATTTGGACCGCTACCGGACCATCCTGCAGAAACTGAATCTCAGAAAGTAATGAAAAGCGGGTTTCTACCCGCTTTTTTCGCGCTTAAAATGAATTTTTTGCTTTAAGTGCGAATAAATTATGATTAGCAAAAGGATTGTTCTTTTGCATGTCGAAATGTACAAGGTACAAAATAATGAAGAGCAAAGATAAAGAGGAGGAATTGGCGCATGCATTCTTTTCAGACCCAATTAGCCGGACGGGAGTTAATTATCGAGTCCGGTAAAATGGCCAAGCAGGCTGGAGGGTCCGTCTTAGTGCGCTATGGCGAGACTGCCGTTTTGGTGTCGGCCACGGCATCGGCGGAACCACGGGAAGGAATTGATTTTTTTCCGTTGACCGTGGATTTTGAGGAAAAATTATACTCAGTAGGCAAAATTCCAGGCGGGTTTATTAAGCGAGAAGGACGCCCTAGCGAAGCCGCTGTTTTGGCAAGTCGCTTGATTGATCGTCCGATCCGCCCGCTGTTTCCTGACGGTTTTCGTAACGATGTCCAGGTAATTGCTACGGTGCTGTCGGTAGATCAGAACAATCCGCCGGATATTCCGGCGATGTTGGGCGCTTCTTGTGCGTTGAGCATTTCGGACGTTCCCTTTGAAGGTCCTATTGCCGGCGTGCGCGTGGGCCGCAAAGACGGTGAATTTATTATTAACCCGACCTTAGAGCAGCAGGAAGGCA
The DNA here is from genome assembly GCF_000374545.1 of Anaeromusa acidaminophila DSM 3853. Lineage (NCBI taxonomy): Bacteria > Bacillati > Bacillota > Negativicutes > Selenomonadales > Sporomusaceae > Anaeromusa > Anaeromusa burkinensis. Next base: position 28,021 of record NZ_KB894607.1, on the reverse strand, counting down.
GTGACTTGAACCTGACTGTTGCCGGGACTCGTGACGCTGTACTAATGGTGGAGGCTGGAGCACAGCAGCTGCCTGAGGCTGTTATTTTAGATGCGATTTTGTTCGGTCATGGCGTCATTAAAGAGCTGATTGCTTTCCAGGATAAAATTGTTGCTGAAATTGGTAAAACTAAACGCGCCGTATCCTTGTACCAACCGCCTGCAGACATTGCAGAAGCAGTGGAATCCTTTGGCGTCGAAATGCTGCGAGCAGCGGTAACTAATCCAGATAAGCTGCAGCGCGAAGAAGCAACTTCTGCGGCCAAAAAAGAAATCGCGGCTCATTTTGCCGAGATTTATCCTGAAAATGGCAAAGATATCAAAAATATCATTCAAAAAATCCTTAAGAAAATTGTTCGTAAAATGATTACGGTCGATAAAGTGCGCCCCGATGGCCGCGGTCTGGAAGAAGTGCGTCCGATCAGCGTGGAAGCCGGTCTTTTGGCCCGGACTCATGGTTCTGCTTTGTTCACGCGCGGACAAACACAGGCATTGACTATTACGACCTTAGGCGCTCTGGGGGACGAGCAGATCCTTGACGGTCTGGGCGTAGAAGAGTCCAAGCGTTATATGCATCACTACAATTTCCCGCCGTACAGCGTGGGCGAAACCCGTCCGATGCGCAGTCCTGGCCGACGTGAGATTGGACATGGCGCATTGGCTGAACGGGCGCTAGTAGCTGTTGTGCCTGATGAAACTCAATTTCCCTATACGATCCGCTTGGTTTCAGAAATCCTGGAATCCAACGGTTCCAGTTCTATGGCCAGCGTTTGCGGCAGCACTTTGTCGTTGATGGACGCAGGCGTGCCGATTCAGGCTCCTGTATCCGGGGTTGCCATGGGTCTTGTCAAGGATGGGGATCATTATACCATTCTGACGGATATTCAAGGGCTGGAAGACGCTTTGGGAGACATGGACTTTAAGGTAGCGGGTACGGAAAAAGGGGTTACCGCCATTCAGATGGATATCAAGGTTGACGGTTTGAGTGAAGATATCCTGCGGGACGCTTTGGCGCAAGCCCGTCGGGGGCGGATGCATATTTTGGGCAAAATGCTGGAAGTGTTGCCTGCGCCGCGTACGGAACTGTCGAAATTCGCACCGCGCATGATTACCATGCAGATTCATCCGGACAAGATTCGCGATGTCATTGGACCCGGCGGAAAAATCATCAAGAAAATCATTGATGAAACCGGTGTTAAAATCGATATTGAAGATGATGGCCGCGTCGTAATTGCGGCAGTGGATATGGAAGCAGGCCAACGCGCTGTGAAGATCATTGAAAACTTAACGATGGACGTGGAGGTCGGCGCTACTTACGAGGGGCGCGTTACACGGATCATGAACTTCGGCGCTTTTGTGGAAATTTTACCAGGAAAAGAAGGCCTTGTGCATATTTCGCACCTAGCTCGCGAACGCGTAGCCAAGGTGGAGGATGTAGTGAATATTGGCGATGCCATTACGGTTAAGGTAATGGAGATTGATCGTCAGGGTCGGGTCAATCTTTCCCGGCGCGAGCTTTTGCCGCCTCTGGCCGGAGGCGAAGGAGACGCCAAGCCCGCAGGCGGAAGACCTCATTCAGGAAATTCGGAACCGCGTCGCTAAAACTGCCTGCACGGATATACGCCACAAAGAAGCATAAACCGCAGGGTTTATGCTTCTCTTTCTTTGGGAGGAACCTAGATGTATCAAAAGACAGTATTAAAGAACGGCATTCGCGTGGTAACGGAGCAGTTGCCGCATTTGCGTTCAGCCAGTATGGGGGTTTGGATTGCCTCTGGTTCGCGCAATGAGCCGGTGACTTTGGCGGGAGCTTCGCATTTTTTGGAGCACCTTATATTTAAAGGAACAGAAAAACTTTCGGCTAAGGAAATAGCCGAAAAAGTGGATGCTGTAGGCGGTCAATTGAATGCGTATACAGGGAAAGAACACACTTGTTTTCACATGAAGGTATTAGATACTCATCTTCCCTTGGCGTTTTCTATTTTAGGAGAGATGCTGCTGCGACCCAAACTGGCCCAGGAAGATGTGAAAAAAGAGCGGGAAGTCATTTTGGAAGAAGTAAGCATGTATGAAGACGCTCCGGATGAATTGGCGCATGACTTGCATATTGAGCAAACCTGGAAAGATCATCCGTTGGGACACAATATTTTAGGTACGCGGGAAACGTTGGGATTCATGCGGGCCGGGAGATTGCGAACTTACTATGAAGAGCAGTATACGCCGGAACGAATGGTCATTGCAGCGGCTGGAAATGTAGAGCATCAAGCGGTGGTGGCATTGGCGCAGGAATATTTTGGCGATTTGCAGCGTCCTGCTAAAGTCCAGGAAAAAGTGCCGCCTGTTTTTTGTCGTCATACTTGTTTGAAGGAAAAAGAAGGAGAGCAGCTGCATGTGTTTTTGAGCTTTCCTGGCATTTCCTATCGGCATCCCGATTTATATTGCCAGCATCTATTGAGCCAGGTGTTGGGAGGCGGTGTCAGTTCCCGCTTGTTTCAACGCATTCGGGAGGAAAAAGGCTTGGCTTATTCGGTTTATTCTTCCGGCAGTAGCTACAGTGATACAGGCTTGTTGAGTATATACGCCAGTACGCGACCAGCCAACTTAGCCGAGGTTTGGCATTTGACTAAAGATATTGTGCAGGAGATGGCGCAAAAAGGCTTAAACGAGATTGAATTGCAACGTGCTAAAGAGCAGTTGAAAGGCGCTATTTTTCTTGGGTTGGAAAGCTCTGGCAGTCGTATGTCACGCTTGGGACGTCTGGAGATTTCATTGGGACGGCATGTGCCGCTTGAGGAAGTGCTGACAAAGATCGAAGCGGTTACTGTGGAAAAAATGAAAGAAAATGCCGCGGCTTGGCTGGATTGGCGTCAGTCCAGCTTGATGGTGCTTGGACCGCTGCAGGGAATTGAGGATACAGCATTTCTCTATGCGGATCGGAGTGGGGAGGAAATGACGTGAGAAACCGAGGTTTTGAAGTAGTTTCTTCTTATGAAAATGAGGGGATTCTTTTGCCACAGCGCAAAACACCGGGAAGCGCTGGTTATGATTTGGCTGCCGCAGCGACTACAGTCATTGCGCCCGGAGAAGTAGTCTTAGTACCGACAGGTTTAAAGGCGTACATGGCCGGTGGCGAGTATTTGGGGCTGCATATACGTTCGGGTCTAGCGACAAAACAAAAACTTTGTCTTGTAAATGGACAAGGAATTGTCGATGCAGACTATTATAACAATCCAGACAATGAAGGTCATATTTTACTGGCATTGTTGAATCTAGGAACGACCGAAGCCGTTTTGCAAAAAGGAGAACGGGTAGCGCAGGGCATTTTTTACAACTATCTTCTTTGTGATGACGACCAAGCGGCGATGCAGACACGCCAGGGCGGATTCGGAAGTACCGGAGAAAAATAGTTGACATAGCTTGCGTTTATATTATACAATAGACAAAAGTTTATATTGTGGATGAATAGAGGTGCGAAAAACAAAAGTACTTCCGGGGAGATTGGGCATTGCAGATCCGGAAAGAAAGGGTTTTTCGCCGAAGTGGCTGACGCGCCCAGTGTTAGTTGCTGGTTTCGGGCTGAATAAGTACGGAACTGTCATCGGATTTCCGGTGGAGAGCTAGCTCATCAAGGTAGATGCGAAGTGTTTTGCATCCTAAAACCTTGCTCCATGTTTGCATGGCGGTTGGTGAGAAGTTTTCTTCTTGCCAGCCGCTTGTTTTTTATTGCGAGGAATTTTGGTGAATATAGGGAGGTATTATTGTGATTCGAGTAGCTGTATGTGGAGCTTATGGGAAAATGGGCCGCGAGGTTTTGAAAGCGGTTTTAGCGGCGGAGGATTTAGAACTAGTGGGAGCGGCCGATCCTAATGCGCCGGCTGGTGCGGATGCCGGTCTTTTGGTTGGTGCAGGCCCTATTGGCTTGCCGGTGGATCGGGAACTGACGGTGATGCTCAGAGAGCGAAAACCAGAAGTGGTTGTGGAATTTACCAGTCCTGCAGTGGTGATGAATAATTTGCGGGTATTGCTGCAAAACAAAGTATGTCCGGTAGTGGGGACAACAGGTTTGTCGAAAGAAGATTTGGCGGAATTGACGGCCTTAAGCCAGGAACAAAATACGCCGGTCTTTATTGCGCCTAACTTTGCTATCGGCGCAGTGCTGATGATGAAAATGGCGCAATCTGCCGCTAAGTACCTGCCTCATGTGGAAATTATAGAAATGCATCATGATCAGAAATTGGACGCGCCGTCTGGTACGGCTTTGCGTACAGCACAGCTGATTAAAGAAGTTCGCGAGTCCTTGCCCCAGGGGCACCCAAATGAAAAAGAGCTCATTGCTGGAGCTAGAGGTTCTGAGTTCGATGGCATGCGCATTCACAGCGTTCGCCTTCCCGGCTATGTGGCGCATCAAGAAGTTATATTTGGCGGTTTAGGGCAGACCTTGAGCATTCGGCATGATTCAATTTCGCGTGAATCCTTTATGCCTGGCGTGGTAATTGCCTGCCGTAAGGTGCAAAGCCTACAAGGCGTAGTGGTTGGTTTGGAACATATTTTAAATTAAGAAGTGAAAATCTAAATACCTTGAAAAATGGAAAGGGGTTTACTAACGTGAAAAAGTACAATGTGGCTATTTTGGGAGCTACCGGAGCGGTCGGACAGGAATTCCTACGGTTGATAGAGGAGCGGAATTTTCCTTTTGCAGAATTAAAGCTGTTGGCTTCTAAACGGTCGGCAGGAAAGCAAATTGACTTTATGGGCAAGACTTACACCGTAGAAGAAGCTACGCCGGAATCCTTTGAAGGCGTGCAAATTGCATTGTTTGCAGGCGGTTCTATCAGCAAGACGCTGGCGCCGGAAGCGGTCAAGCGCGGCGCGGTTGTCATTGACAACTCCAGTGCGTTCCGCATGGATCCGGAAGTGCCTTTGGTGGTGCCGGAAGTAAACCCGCAAGCAATTAGCGCCCACAAAGGCATTATCGCCAATCCGAATTGCTCGACGATTATTATGGTTATGGCGCTCAAACCAATTTATGATTTGGCGAAGATCAAACGCATTGTGGTTTCCACGTATCAAGCGGTGTCCGGGGCGGGCAAAGAAGCCATTGATGAACTGAACGATCAGGTGAAAGCTAGCTTGGAAGGCCGCGAGATGGTAGCGAATATTCTTCCCAGCGCCAGCCTTGATAAGCATTATCCCATTGCCTTCAACTTGATTCCGCATATTGACGTGTTTGTGGAAGACGACTACACCAAAGAAGAAATGAAAATGGTCCATGAAACTCATAAAATTTTAGGGGACTACACCATTGGCATTTCGCCTACAACGGTGCGCGTGCCTGTATATCGCAGTCATTCTGAATCGATTAATTTGGAATTTGAAGGGCCTGTATCGGTCGAAGAAGTGCGCCAGGCGCTGGCGGCATTCCCTGGCGTAATTGTGCAGGATGATCCGGCAAATATGGAATACCCGATGCCTTTATACACCTCCAATGAAAATGATGTACGCGTTGGGCGTATTCGTCCGGACCGTTCGGTGGAGCACGGCCTTAATCTTTGGGTTGTTGGAGATCAGATTCGCAAAGGCGCCGCTTTAAATGCGCTGCAAATTGCCGAATATATGGTCGCCAAAGATATGTTTTAAGCAAAAGGAGTGTAGGAGTTTATTATGCGGATTATTATACAAAAATTTGGGGGTACTTCGGTGGCCACGGCGGAATCCAGACAACAAGTGGTTCGCAAAGTGCAGCAAGCCATCGAAAAAGGCTATGCGCCGATTGTAGTCGTATCCGCTATGGGACGCAAAGGCGCGCCTTATGCAACAGATACGCTGATTTCATTGGCCAAAGATGTATACTCGGAGGTGGCATCTCGGGAATTGGATCAGATTATGCACTGCGGCGAGCTGATTTCTTCAGTGGTGATGACAAGCACGCTGCAGGCTGCGGGGATTCCGGCGAAAGCCCTTACCGGCGGTCAGGCGGGCATGGTGACGAATGAAGATTTTTGCAACGCCCATATCTTGAAAGTGGATACCTGCAGGCTGCATCGTGAGCTGGAAGCCGGCTTTGTACCGGTAGTATGCGGATTTCAGGGTATGAGCGCCAATGGTGAAATTACAACCATTGGCCGTGGCGGCAGCGATACCAGCGCGGCTGCTTTTGGCGCAGCGTTGGATGCGGAGTTGGTAGAAATTTACACTGACGTTGATGGCATCATGACGGCGGACCCCCGCATTGTTAAGCAAGCAAAAATGCTGGAATGCATTAGCTATGAAGAGGTTTGTCAGTTAGCGCATCAAGGGGCGAAGGTCATCCATCCTCGCGCGGTCGAACTGGTTATGCCCAAGAACATTCCGATGGTAATCAAATCGACTTTCTCCGATAATCCGGGTACGCTGATTACCCATGTTACCCAGGAATGCACTGAAGGAGTGGCGCTTTCGGATCGGGTCGCCAGTGGCGTAACGTATTTACCTCATATTGCTCACGTAAAGGTAGCTATGGAGGCAGCGCAGACTGGAACGGCCAGCAAGTTGGTATTCCAGGCGATGGCTCAGCATGGAATCAGCGTAGATCTGATCAATGTTCATCCCGGACAAATTATGTTTACCGTTGCTGATGCAATGAGGGAGAAGGCGCAAGGATATCTGCAAGAGCTTGGTCTGCAGGTGGAAACTCGCGAGGATTGCGCCATGGTTTCGGTTGTTGGCGGCGGCATGGGAGAAGTGCCTGGCGTAATGGCGTCTTTCGTAGAGGCGTTAGCTGAAAATGATATTATGATTTTGCAAACGGTTGATTCGCAAACCTCCATTTCCGTGTTGGTACAAGGAACGCAAATGGTGGAAGCTGTAACCGCTTTGCATGAAAAATTTGCTTTAGCGGATTGAAGTGGAGGAACAGAGCATGAGGACCTTCGGACATGTGCTGACGGCGATGATTACTCCTTTTCATGAAGATGGCGCAGTAGATTATAAAGCGGCGGCGGAAATCGCAAAGTATCTTATTGCTCATGGTTCGGACGGCTTGGTTGTCGCAGGCAGCACGGGAGAAGCGGCTACGATGACGCTGGACGAAAAGCTGCGCTTATTTGAAGTGGTTTTAGAGGCCGTAGGGGATCGAGCGACTATTATTGGCGGTACTGGCTCCAATGATACGAAAGCCTCTATTGCTGCAACACGGGCGGCGGAGAAAGTAGGCATTCATGGCGCGATGGCGGTCGTGCCTTACTACAACAAGCCGCCCCAAGAAGGCATGTACCAGCATTTCAAGGCGATTGCGGAAAACACTGCGTTGCCGATAGTGCTGTATAATGTTCCTGGACGAACTGGTTCCAACCTTATGCCGGCTACCGTGGCGCGGCTGGCTAAAATTCCCAATATAGCAGCCTTGAAGGAAGCAAGCGGCAATCTGGAGCAGATTGCGGAAGTAGTACGGCAAACGCCGGAGGACTTTTTAGTGTACAGCGGCGATGACAGCCTGACCTTGCCTGTGCTGTCTGTTGGCGGCTGTGGAATTATCAGCGTGGCTGCTCACCTGGTGGGCGAGCGGATGCAAGAGATGATTGCCGCTTTTTATGCGGGGAATAAGGAAGAGGCAATGCGGATTCATGGCGAATTGCTGCCGATTTTTCGACTAATGTTTATTACGACCAATCCGATTCCGGTGAAAACAGCCGTCAATTTGCTGGGCTTGCCGGGCGGACAATTTCGACTGCCCATGGTAGAACCGAGCGAAGGAGAATTGCTGCATATTCGCCAAGGTTTGACGGCGGTAGGGCTGCTTGGGTAAGGTATTCAAGGAAGGAAGTACTACGTGGAGTTTGTAGCTATTGATTTTGAAACTGCAAATCGAGACGCAGCCAGCGCTTGCGCCTTGGGACTGGCGATTGTCAAAGACGGAAAGATAACGGCGAAACGTCACTGGTTAATTCGGCCGCCGCAGGACTATTTTCGTGCTGATTTTACGGCCATTCATGGTATAACGGCCGCTGCGGTTCGCAACTGTCCAAGCTTTAAGGATATTTGGCCCGAAGTGCGGCCTCTTTTGGAAGGTTCTTGCTTGGCGGCGCATAACGCTCGTTTTGATCGTTCCGTATTGCAGGGATCGTTGGAATACTATGGGCTGGACTTGCCTGCCAAGAGTTTTTTTGTTTGCACTTTGGAATTATCCAGGCAGACTTGGAAACTGCCCAAAAACAATTTGGCCGCTGTGGCAAGCCATTTAGATCTGCCTCTGCAGCATCATCAGGCAGAGAGTGACGCCTTGGCTTGCGCCGGAATTCTTTTGCGGGCTGCTGATTATTGGCAATGCGCATCAATGGATGCGTTGATTGACAAAACAGGTCTGCGGCGTATTTTTTAAAAAATGTTACAAAAATGTCCTGGCTTTTGCGGCCAGGACATTTTTTGCGCTATAGTTGAATCAGCGGAAGAATTCCGCTATAATGGAAAAGACTAGAAGGAACGGCTGCTTTATTGCTCTTCTCGTGATGAACGGCGTGTATCCATTTATAGAATAGAAGAGGAGGTGCATCTTTTTTTGGCCAAACAAAAATTGCAAATTATTCCCTTGGGCGGCTTGGGGGAAATTGGCAAGAATATGACAGTAATTCGTTTCGGAGACGATATTGTTGTAATTGATTGCGGGCTTATGTTCCCTGATGATGATATGCTCGGCATTGATCTTGTTATTCCCGACATTAGCTATTTGCAGGAAAACCGAAACCTTGTGCGCGCCATTGTATTGACTCATGGCCATGAGGATCATATCGGCGCTCTGCCTTATGTGCTCAAGGAACTTAATGTCCCGGTTTACGGAACCCGGTTGACATTAGGAATTTTAGAAGGACGTCTGAAAGAAACGAATGTATCTGCAGCGTCGCTCGTGCCGGTGAAACCCCGCGAACAAATTCAAGTGGGGCCATTTAAAATCGGCTTTTTCAGCATGTGTCACAGCATTGCAGATGCAGTGGGCATTTCGATTAAAACCCCTGTAGGGACCATTGTGCATAGCGGAGATTTCAAGTTTGATCAGACTCCGGTTGATGGCAATGTAGCGGATCTTCATCGTTTAGCTGAATTAGGAGATCAAGGCGTTCTGGTTTTGCTGGCGGACAGTACCAACGCAGAACGTGCTGGACATACGCTTAGCGAACGTACGGTGGGACTTACCTTTGAGGAGGAGTTTCGCAATGCTAAGGGGCGTATCCTGATTGCTACTTTTTCTTCAAACGTGCATCGAATTCAACAGGCCGTAGATACCGCTGCTAAGTATCGCCGCAAAGTGGCAATACTGGGCCGGAGTATGATGAATGTTGTCAACATTGCCATTGAATTGGGGTATTTGCATATTCCGGAAAATGTACTGATTGACATTGAGGAAATCAATAACTATCCGGCAGCGAATCTTGTTGTTATTACAACCGGCAGTCAAGGTGAACCCATGTCTGCGCTGACGCGCATGGCCAGCAATGATCATCGGCAAGTTGAGATCGTTCCAGGAGATACGGTTATTGTTTCCGCTACGCCTATTCCAGGAAATGAAAAGCTAGTTTCTCGCACTATCGATCTCTTATTTCGCCAAGGCGCCAGAGTGGTTTATGAACGTACCTCCGGCATTCATGTATCAGGACATGCCAGCCGGGAAGAGTTGAAGCTGTTGCACAATTTGATTCGACCTAAATTTTTTGTGCCTGTACATGGTGAATATCGGCATCTTATAAAGCATGCTCAGTTGGCTCAGGAGATGGGCATGCCTAAAGAACGGATTTTTGTCGCAGAAAATGGCCAAGTGTTGGAGTTTGGTCCGGAACGTGGCGTGATGGCTGGCAAAGTGACTGCTGGTAAAGTATTGGTAGACGGGTTGGGCGTAGGCGATGTCGGCAATATAGTGCTGCGGGATCGTCGGCAGCTCTCTCAGGACGGTATTCTGATTGTGGTGATTACGATCGATAAGCAATCGGGCACGGTTGTTGCCGGCCCGGATATTGTTTCTCGCGGTTTTGTATACGTGCGAGAGTCGGAAGCTTTAATGGAGACGGCTCGGGAAAAAGTATTGCAGGCTTTGGAACGCTGCGATATGACTGGCGGGACGGAATGGGCAACCATTAAGTCGACCGTCAGAGATTCTATTGGCAAGTTTCTTTATGAAAAAACGCGCCGTCGTCCTATGATTTTACCCCTCATCATGGAGGTATAATGAAGAAGGAACCTTGGCATGCAGTCTCCTTGCGGAGTATGTCAAGGTTTCCTATTTTTCTAGGTAAGGGAGAGGATATCTTGAGCCGTTTTGCAGAGTCCTTAGCGGAAAAACGATTTGTTTTTTTGTCCATTCTTGTAACTTTGGTCCTTTGCGCTTTGGCAGTTGTGTCCTTGTTTTACACGTTTCAAGGTTGAACTGACTGTACGAACAGGAAAAGACTTTCTTGTGTAGAATTGTACGATGGTAGAGGTGAGTATGTTGCGCAATTTGTTGTCCGGGGTGCCAAAGGAAATGCGGTATGAAATTTGGGGCATCCTTTTGGTTGCAATCGCAGGCATAGCTCTTTGCGCGTTAGCGGGACTCAATGTAGGGTCGCTGGGGCAAGCCTTGAAAAAGGTGCAGACCTATCTTTTTGGTTTGGGAGCGTTTGTTCCGCCGCTTTTAGTAGCAGTAATCGGAGCTAGATATATATGGTTGCGAGTGGAAGCCGGTTTTACGTTGCGGTTTGTGGGCTTTGTCGCATCCTATTGGCTTCTCTTAATGCTGGTGCATCATTTGTTGATTCAGCCGGGGCGGGAAATTTTACCGGAAAGTCTGACCGAAGGCGGCGGACTTCTGGGCGGCATGGCTTTATTTTTATTACGAAAATTTATAGGTGTTGATGGCGCTGTCATTTTAATTATAGCTGCGCTATTGTGTACGATTATGGTGACGACGACATGGTCGTTAGGCAAAACCATGCATGTGGCTAAAGATAAGGTGGATACAGGACTGCAGGAAGCAAAGGAAAAAGTGGCGGCTACTTATGAAAAAGCGCAGCAACGGGTTGCTTTATATAATCAGGAACGTGACGCACGCTTTGATTTGGAGCGAGACAGCAGTACTGCCCCGATAGAGAAAATAGTGGAAAATCCTTCCGTGCCAGCTTTTCAAGCGGAGCGTAGCGAGGAAAAACCAGTGAGGACGACGGTTCGGACGCCCAAGGAGCAAGAAGTTCCAAGCACTATCAAAACGGCGACTCCGATCGAGTTGTTTACACCGCGTGAGTTGTCGGCTAACGGCTATCAACTGCCGCCATTGGATTTGATCCGCAAGCCTCGCGCCACAACGAACGCTAATAGCCAAAAGGAAATGAAGGAAAATGCCAAAATTCTTGAAGAAACTATGGCTGATTTTAATGTGGCGGCGCGTATTGTGGAGATTACCCAGGGACCTGCTGTTACCCGTTACGAAATAGAGCCAGCGCCGGGCGTAAAGGTAAGTAAGATCGTTTCTTTAGCAGATGATATTGCATTAAAACTGGCTGCAACAGGCGTGCGTATAGAAGCGCCGATTCCCGGCAAAGCCGCTGTGGGTATTGAAGTGCCCAATCGTCAGGTAACCGGCGTAGCTTTTTGGGAAGTAGTTGAAAGTACATCCTTTCAAAAAGCGGCGTCCTTGTTGACTGTCGGTTTAGGCAAGGATATTGCTGGTCAAATTATTTTGGCGGATTTAGGGAAAATGCCGCATTTGCTAGTAGCGGGAGCTACTGGTTCCGGAAAAAGCGTTTGCATTAACACGATGATTGCCAGTTTGCTTTTTCGCGTTCGGCCGGAAGAAGTAAAGTTAATTTTAGTAGATCCGAAATTTGTAGAACTATCCAAATACAATGGTATTCCGCATCTGCTTGTGCCGGTAGTGACGGATGCTAAAAAGGCTACTGCCGCTCTTAACTGGGCGGTGCAGGAAATGGAACGCCGCTACGCTGTTTTGGCAACGGCGCGAGTGAGGGATTTGGCTTCTTATAATGCCGGCGTCGAGGAAGACAAACGATTGCCGTATATTGTGATTATTATTGATGAATTAGCTGACTTGATGATGGCGGCGCCTGTGGATGTAGAAGACGCTATTTGCCGTTTGGCGCAAAAAGCCCGTGCGGCGGGCCTGCATCTTATTTTGGCGACGCAGCGTCCTTCTGTTGATGTAATCACCGGGACGATTAAGGCGAATATTCCTTCTCGAATTTCTTTTTCCGTATCTTCACAAATTGATTCGCGGACTATTTTGGACATGCCTGGCGCGGAAAAACTGCTTGGGAGGGGCGATATGCTGCTCTATCCGGTAGGTATGGCGAAGCCGCAGCGCGTTCAGGGGGCCTTCCTCGGAGACGATGATATCGAGAAAGTCCTTGATTTTGTGCGGTCACAGCAAGAGGAAGAACCGGAATATAATGAAGAAGTGACCGCTTGCGCCGAAACGTCAAGCGGCATGCCCGCAGATTTGCAACAAGATGAACTATTGCCGGAAGCGGTTCGCTTAGTATTGGAAACCGGTACGGCGTCGGCTTCCATGCTGCAACGCAAATTGCGCGTAGGTCATAGCCGTGCAGGCCGCTTAATGGATATGATGGAAGAGATGCGGATTGTCGGACCTAATATGGGGAGTCGCCCTAGAGACATTCTTATGACGTATGAACAAGCTAAGGAAATGTTGTCAGGGGATACTGCATAAGGCCTAACAAGGATTTGAGATGTGGTGATGAATTTGCACGAAACAATCTCGGTAAAGGACGCTTTAGCGTTGGCGCAGGTTCTGTTTATTGATATGCGCACGCCGGCGGAATTTTCTAAAGGTCATATTCCAGGGGCTTATAACTTGCCCTTATTTGAAAATGAAGAACGCGTGGAAATCGGTACTTTGTATAAACAAGTAGGGCCGGAGCCAGCGAAAAGCCGCGGCCTGGATATTGTGGCGCCCCGGCTTCCTGGCTTGGTACGAACGATTAGTGAATATGCTTCCTTGGGGAAAGAAATTGTAATTTATTGCTGGCGAGGCGGCATGCGTTCAGGATCGGTCGTGTCGGTGCTTGATATGATGGGTATTCATGCGCGTCAGTTACAGGGCGGCTATAAAGCCTATCGCAATTTTGTGTTGGAGCGTCTCAAAAATTTTACCGTTCAATCTAAGGCTGTCGTTTTATGCGGGTCCACAGGGACCGGCAAGACGCAATTACTATATCACTTGGCGCGCTTAGGCGTACCAGTGCTCGATTTAGAGCGCTTGGCCAATCATCGGGGCTCCGTTTTTGGCCATGTAGGCCTAGGCGGCGGCTGTACAGCGCAAAGTTTTGATTCGCTTTTGCTGGCGGAGTTAGAACGGGTAAATCACGGCGATTATTTTGTGGTGGAGTGTGAAAGCAAGCGGATTGGCAATGTGTATTTACCGGAGTGTCTCTATGAAGCGATGCAGGCTGGATATAAAGTTTTGGTGAAGACGCCCCTTGCTTTGAGGGTAAGCCGCCTTTGTGAGGAATATGTTCAGGATAACGATATAGAACAGGTAAAAGCTTTGGTTGTTAGTATAAAGCGCTTGGAAAAGCAGTGTGGCAAACGAAAAATAGCGGAATGGACAAAGCAATTGGAACAAGGAGATTTTTCCAACGTTATTGAAACTTTGCTCAAAGAGTATTATGATCCTATATATGGATATGAGAAGGCAGAGTCAGGCGAGTATGCGTTTTGTGTGGATGCAAGTGATTTTGAAGCTGCAGCAGCAACGTTGACAGCGCATTTAGAAACACTGAGGAGGTAACAACACAATGGCAACGGTAGGTCAGCAACTTTCTGCAGCAAGGGAACAGAGGGGATATTCGATTACCGACGTGGAAAAAGGCACGAGCATTCGTGCTCTTTATATTCAAGCCATTGAGACAGGCGATTATGAAGTGGTGCCTGGAGAAGTGTATTTGAAAGGTTTCATTCGCAATTATGCTACTTTTGTTGGCTTAGATGGCTCGGCCATGGTAGAATTGTACAAGCAAGAGCAGCAGATTACAGCGCCCCTGGAGCCAACGGAAGCGGAGGCGCAAGCAGAGCCTGTTCAAGAAAAGAAGAGCGACGTAGTCTCTCCGATGAGGGAGAACGGTTCCTTTCCGGCCCCGGATCGTGGCGGAAAGTCTATTAGCTGGGTGGCAGGCTTAGCGGTGGTTGCTATTCTAGTAGCAGGATACTGGTGGTGGATGGGAAACTCTGCGCCAGCCGCCGGAGGAGCGCAGCCTCCAGCAGTTTCTAAACAGGCTATAGCTGGCAATGCGTCCCCGGCAAAAACCAGCAGTGCAGATACTGCGCCTGCCAAACAAGCGGGTGTTCATTTGCAGGCTTTATTCCAAGCGGATTGTTGGGTTGACGTCTCTGTGGATGGCAAAAAGATTTTTAATGGTACGGCCCAAAAAGGACAGACGTTACGATGGGATGCAAGCCAAACTGTCCATTTGACTCTGGGGAATGCCGGAGCGGTTCAACTGACCTATAACGGTTCGCCGCAGGCAGCCTTAGGCAAAGCGGGAGAAGTCGTGGAATACGAGTTTACCCAGCAGGGGCCGGTCAAAAAATAGCAAGATGTTTTCGTGTTGAAAAGAAATAGAGGCTAAAATGGAAAAAAACTTTCTTCCTGTTTGCCGTGCCGACATGGAAGCGCGCGGCTGGGATTATGTAGATTTTTTATTTATCAGTGGCGATGCCTATGTAGACCATCCTAGTTTTGGACATGCAATTATTAGTCGTTGGCTGGAGAAACAAGGCTACCGCGTCGCTATTTTGGCGCAGCCGGATTGGCGGAGCGTTAACGCTTTTAAGGAGTTCGGCAAACCGCGTCTTGGCGTTTTGGTTTCTGCGGGAAACCTTGATTCTATGCTCAACAAATATACGGCGGCCAAACGGCTGCGCAGCGAAGATCGCTACGCTCCAGGCGGTAAGGCCGGTTTTCGGCCGGACCGGGCAACGTTGGTATACTGCAGCCGAATCCGGGAAATTTGGAAAGATATTCCGCTGATAATTGGCGGCATTGAGGCTAGTTTGCGTCGCTTTGTGCACTATGATTACTGGGAGAACTCTTTGCGGCGTTCCATTTTAGCGGATAGTCATGCAGATATTCTCATTTATGGCATGGGAGAGAGGCAAATTTCGGAGATTGCGAAACAATTGGAAAGCGGAATTCCAATTTCCCAGATCCGTCAGGTGCCTGGAACTTGTTTTCTTGTTGAGTCACAGGAAGAAGTTTGGGATGCAGTAAAATTGCCTTCCTGGGAAGAATGCCGACAAGACCCTAAAGCTTTTACTAAAGCCGGGGGCTTGCAATTTTTAGAGCAAGATCCTATTCGCGGTAAAACGTTGCTGCAAGAGCAGGAGCGAGGATTTTTGGTGCAAAATCCTCCGGCGATGCCGTTGACAACAGCAGAACTGGATGCTGTATATGATTTGCCGTACATGAGGACATGGCATCCATCGTATGATCAAGCAGGCGGTGTTCCGGCCATTGAAGAAGTTCAGTTCAGCTTGGTTAGTCAGCGCGGCTGTTTTGGAGGCTGCGCTTTTTGTGCCATTACCTCGCATCAGGGGCGCATCATTCAAAGCCGGAGTCATGAATCGCTTTTGAAAGAAGCACGTCTTTTAACGACTCTTCCCGAATTTAAAGGATATATTCATGATGTAGGCGGGCCTACCGCTAATTTTCGGCAGCCGGCGTGTGCGGCACAGTTGGAGCGAGGCGCTTGTCGCGGCAAAAGCTGTCTTTCGCCGGAGCCTTGCGCGCATTTGCAAGCGGACCATCAAGATTACTTGCGGCTGCTGCGCAGCTTGCGACAGCTTCCAGGAATAAAGAAGGTATTCATCCGTTCGGGCATTCGCTATGATTATTTGCTATTAGCCAAGGATCGAGATGAATTTTTACGTGAATTGTGTCAGCATCATGTGAGCGGCCAACTGAAGGTGGCGCCGGAGCATGTTGCGCCTAAGGTTACCCGAATCATGGGCAAATCAAGTAAAGATTGCTACTTGCGCTTTCAAGATGCGTATCGACGTGTAAACCGTGAGTTGGGCAAAGAACAATACCTGGTGCCGTATTTGATGTCTAGCCATCCGGGATGCGGTCTTGCAGAAGCGGTAGAATTGGCGGAATTTCTTCGCGATCAAGGGTATCATCCGGAGCAGGTGCAGGATTTTATTCCGACTCCAGGAAGTTTGTCTACCTGCATGTACTATAGCGGTATTCATCCTTTGACAGGTCAGTCTGTGAAGGTTTGTCGCGATATACACGAAAAAAAACTGCAGCGTGCATTGCTGCAGTTTCGTAATCCGAAGAATCGAGCGTTGGTGCATGAAGCGTTGCTTAAAGCGCGCCGACAGGACCTTGTCGGTTATGAAAGCCGTTGCCTGCTGCGGCCGCTGCCGGGAGAAACGCAAGCTTCGCCGGCAGGGCGCCAAGGAAAAGATTCTCGCGCCAAAGGCGGACATCGTGGCGCAGGCGTGCGTCAGAGCGGTAAAACCGCTAAGGATTCTTCACGGAATCAACGGGCAAAAAGCAGCCGGCATTCGGGAGATAAGAGATAACGAAAGATCAGAGCATTAAGCAGCAAAGTCAAGCCCGCGTCCAGATAGGAACCAAAATAGAACATAATGGGTACAGCGAGAATAATGGCCAGAGCGGAGATAATCAAAGACAGCTTACGTCCCCAGGGCAGCAACTGGGAGATGCCTACACTGGCTGGCAGAAACAGCAAGGCGGAACATAAAGGAACCCAAAAGGTTGCCAACTCCTGCTGGTCTGCAATGGCTTCATAGAGACTGAAAAGGCTGCTGAGACCGAAAAGAAAAAAATAGATGACGATCAGAATCAAACGCAAAGTCAGCTTGGGGTGGATCAGTCGAGATAGAAGCGAAGTTCGTTCCACCTGCTTTTTCTTATGGGGGCTGTTTTTTTGAGGCGGTACCGGAGAAGAACCTTTAGCCAAGTGAATCCCTCCTAGATGTATAAGGAACTTTGACGAAAACGCCGGTTCCTATCAATAAGTTTCGCCTATTATTGTACCATATTTATTCTATTGCGACAGTGGTGCTTTGGAGGAATAAATCCATGAAACGATATGCTCCTATTTTTTTGTTATCTCTTTGCCTGGTAATGGTGGCTTTTGTGGGCAGTCTTTTACTATCCGGGCATGCGGATGAAAAAACAGAAGAGTTTTTACCGGAGTTAATGATCTATACGACATTGCCTGCGGAGACGGTGCAGTCTCTTTTGACGGAGGAAGCCCAAAAACAAGGGCTAAAGCTGCAAGTGCGCTCTTTTAGTACATCCTCTGACTTGTTAAAACAGTTGCAGCAAGAACAGCAATCACCGCAAGCTAGCTTTATTTTGACAGAACGTATGACGCTTTTGCGAGCGAAAAAGGAAAAGCGACTCCAGGAATTTTTGTCGGAAGAAGCGGATCTTGTTTCCGACTCTTTGAAAGATGAAGATGATTTTTGGGTCGGTCTGTGGTATGATCCCTATGTCTTTGTTGTTAATCGGGATGCGGCTAAACAGTGGAAAAGCGTGCCTAATGATTGGGAAGATATCGTGAAGCAAAGCGAGCTTCGCGTGGCTATGACTGATTTTTTGGCGGCAGAAGCGCCGGCGCAGTTGATGGAGCAACTGAGCGAAGTATATGGCAGTCGAGAGTGTCTGGCCTATTTTGCCAAGCTGCATCCTCAAGTAGTGCGGTATGCCAAATTTTTATCAACTCCGGTTCGAATGGCTGGCATGGGAGAAGCGGATTTAGCGATCACTCCTTACAGTGAGGCGGAAAAATATGTGCGCGACCAATTTCCGGTGCAACTTGTCTGGCCGGAACATGGGACAGCCTATATGTTGACAGGGGGCGCTTTGGTTAAAGGCGGTCCGATGCAGAGTGAAGCGAAAAAAATGTTGGATTGGTTGTTGTCCCCTGCATGCGCTCAAAAGCGTGAAGCTATATCTTTATTGGCATTGCCGGCTAATCCGGAAATACAAAAGACTCCGAGGCCGGTTCTTTGGGAGTTGCGTGATGAAGCGCTGCCTGACGGAGCAAGACAAAAACAATTAGAAGATTGGCTGCAGAATATTCGCTTGGGTCTAAAAGCTCCGGAAGGGAATGGAATACGAATGGAGGAACAAAAGAAATGATCAAAGCCGGCTTTGTGAGCTTAGGCTGTGTAAAAAATCTAGTAGATACGGAAGTCATGCTTGGCTTGCTTCAGGATGGCGGCGTAGAATTAATTGATGATCCGGCGGAAGCCGATATTTTAGTTGTCAATACCTGCGGCTTTATTGACGCCGCTAAAGAAGAATCGTTGCAGACCATTTTACAGATGGCGGAATATAAAAAAACGGGACGGTGCCGAGGTCTTATTGTGGCTGGTTGCTTGGGTCAGCGGTATCAGCAAGAGCTTTTGGATGAAATGCCGGAAGTGGATGTCATCTTAGGAACTGCCGCCTGGGGGCGAATCCAGGAAGCGGTGGCGGTAGTTATGGATGGACGTCGAGCTTTGTTTATTGACAGCTTGACCACTCTTTATGACGAAAAAACTCCCCGAATTTCCACCATGCCTTCTTATAGCGCTTATGTTAAAGTGGCCGAAGGCTGCAGCAACTGCTGCACTTACTGCGTGATTCCCAGCGTGCGCGGCGCTTTTCGCAGCCGTCCAATCGAATCGGTTGTGGAAGAGGTGCGGCGCCTGGCTCAAAAGGGCGTGAGGGAAATCAATCTGGTGGCGCAGGACACCACTAGCTATGGCAAGGATTTATACGGGCAGCCTAACTTGGTGGCTCTTTTAAGAGAACTGGCCGCTGTTGAAGGCGTGGAATGGATTCGTCTATTGTATTGCTACCCCCGCTATTTTACGGACGAACTGATTGCCTATATGGCCAGTGAACCCAAAATATGCCGTTATGTGGACTTGCCGCTGCAGCATATTCATGACACGGTTTTACAGGCTATGAACCGCAGGGATCGTCAAGCGGATATTGACCTGCTGCTGCAAAAAATCAGGCAGGCTATGCCGGATGTAGTGCTGCGCACCTCTTTTATCGTTGGTTTTCCTGGGGAAACGGAAGAGCAATTTGCTTTTCTGGAACAGTGGATGGAAACAGCGCGCTTTGATCATGTGGGCGTGTTTACGTATTCACAGGAAGAAGGTACCGTAGCGGGCGCTATGGAAGAGCAAGTGCTGGATGAGGTGAAACAGGAACGCTATCATCGGTTAATGGCGCTGCAGAGCAAGATTTCAGAGGAAATAAACCGTTCTTTGGAGGGACGGGAGTTGGAAGTCATTGTTACCGGACTGGATGAAACGCGTCCGGAGGTGATTTTAGCTCGTTCTTATCGAGAAGCGCCGGATGTGGATGGACAGATTTATGTGGAGACCTCCGGGCAAGAAGGGCTAAAAGTGGGAGATTCCCTCAAAGTGCGCATTGCGCAAGGCTTTAGCTACGATTTGGTAGCGGAAATTGTTGATTGAAAAACCTGGGACCATGTAAAGGGGAGATCACGGTGATTGCGGAAATTATCAGTACAGGTACGGAACTTCTTTTGGGCGAAATTGTAAATTCCAACGCAGCCTACATTGCCCAGCGATTAAACGAAGCGGGTATTACTGTACATTATCAGAGTACGGTGGGAGATAATCCGCTGCGGATGGAGGAAGTGCTTAAGCAAGGAATGGCCCGTGCCGAACTGGTGATTACCACAGGCGGTCTGGGACCAACTCAAGGGGATATTACCCGCGAGGTGTCCGCGGCTTTGCTGGGTTTAGAAATGGTGGAGGACGCGGCTACCGTGGCGCATCTGCAGACGTTTTTCCGCCAGCGAAAGCTTCCTATGGCGGAAAGCAATCTGCGTCAAGCGCAACTGCCTGTGGGGGCGATCATTCTGCCCAACTGTTGCGGGACGGCGCCTGGAAGTATCTTGGAGCATGCCCAGGGGGTTTTGATTAATTTGCCTGGGCCGCCTGTGGAGATGCAGGCCATGTTGGAGCAGCAGGTGCTACCGTGGCTGAAAAACTACCGGCCGACGTTAGGATGTATCCGCTCACGCATATTCCGGTGCGTAGGTATTGGGGAATCGCTGCTGGAAGAAAAATTGATGGATTTAGTTCTGTCTCAGGGAAATCCAACAGTAGCTTTTTTGGCTCGCAGCGGCGAAATGTTGGTGCGCCTGACGGCGCAGGGCGAAACGGAAGAAGCGGCGTTGCAGCTTATGGAGCCTTGGAGTACGCAGATTCGCGAACGACTGGGCGATGCTGTCATTAGCGATGACGACGCGACACTGGAAGAAGTAGTCGGCCGAGAGCTCCTGAAAAAGGGTTGGACGTTGGCGACGGCGGAATCTTGCACAGCAGGCATGGTTGCGGCTAGGGTAGCCAATGTGCCTGGCTCATCCGCGTATCTGGCGGGTGGTATTGTAGCTTATGACAACCGGATTAAGCAGGAGCTGTTGGCGGTGCCGGAATCTTTGCTGCGGGATTTTGGCGCGGTGAGCGTACAGACAGCGGAAGCTATGGCTATTGGCGCTCGTAAAGCTTGCGGCGTTGAAGTAGCTTTGGCCACAACTGGGATTGCCGGTCCTGACGGAGGCAGCGAGGCCAAACCGGTTGGTCTGGTGCACATGGCGGTTGTTGGGCCATGGGGGATTTGGCAGGAAGAGGGACGTTTTTATGGGGGCCGTCAACAGATTCGCAGCCATGCGACGGCCCGGGCCCTAGCATTGCTGGTGCGATATTTGCGCCAGTTTGAAGCGAAAAAGGATCAGGTTAAAGAAACGACGTAATGGGTTGTTTGTTTATAAAATAGGAGGAATTTATTTTGGAAGAAAAAAACGTAAATTTTGAAGAACTAGGTATTAGCAAGAAAGTATTGAGCGCGTTGAGCGCGATGGGCTTTGAGGCTCCTTCGCCGATTCAGAGCGAAACCATTCCGCATGTGCTGAGCGGCAAGGACATTATCGGCCAGGCGCAGACCGGCACTGGTAAAACCGCTGCTTTTGGCATCCCGTTGGTAGAAAAAGTTACTCCCGATAAGGCGGTGCAAGCGTTAGTGCTGACCCCGACGCGGGAACTGGCAATTCAGGTCGCCGAAGAAATTGCCAATATCGGCAAACTCAAGCGGGTACGCGTGCTGCCGGTATATGGCGGGCAGCCGATTGATCGTCAGATTCGCGCAATTCGTGCGGGCGCTCAAATTGTGATTGGCACCCCGGGACGTCTGCTGGATCATATTCGCCGCCAGACATTGCGTTTGGATAAAGTGCAGATGGTTGTAATGGATGAAGCGGACGAAATGCTGGATATGGGCTTTGTCGAGGATATTGAGTCGATCTTGTCCCATACGCCGGAGGAATCGCGGCAAACGTTGCTTTTCTCGGCGACGATGCCTGCAGCTATCGCTTCATTGGCCAAACGCTATATGAAAGATCCTTTTACCGTAACCATTAGCCGTGAACAGCTGACTGTACCGGCTATTGAACAGTTTTATTATGAAACAAGAGATAAACTGGAAGCTTTATGTCGAGTTCTTGACTTGGAAGAAACCGGCAAAAGCATCGTTTTCTGCCGCACGAAAAAAGGCGTGGACGATTTAGTGGCCTCCTTGCAGACGCGGGGATATCTTGTAGACGGTCTCCATGGCGATCTCAGCCAAAATCAGCGTGACCGCGTTATGAAACAGGTGCGCATTGGCAAGCTGGACATTTTGGTGGCTACCGACGTGGCGGCGCGCGGTATCGATATTGACGATATTACTCATGTTATTAACTATGACATCCCGCAGGATCACGAATCCTATGTGCATCGCATCGGCCGTACGGGACGCGCCGGACGGACAGGAGTGGCGCTGACCTTTATTAATCCCCGCGAATTCCGTCAGCTAAAGAGCATCGAACGGGCAACGCACAGCCGTTTGGTACGCCGGGCCGTGCCTAGCGCGTCCGATGTATTGAAACGTCACGAAGAAACGCTTAAGGAACGACTGGCTACCTTGATTTCTCGCGGCAATCTTGACGAGTATGTCTCAATTGTTGAAGAAATGGCTGAACGTTACGATGCAGTCGATGTCGCTGCAGCAGCCATGAAGTTGGCGCAAGAAGGCTTCAAATTGGTGGAAGAAACGCCGGTTATCACGGAAAATCCCGAGGGTATGGTACGACTCTTTTTAAATGTCGGCCGGGCTCAGAATATCCGTCCTGAAGATATTGTAAGGGCGATTGCCACGGAAGCTGATATTCCTGGAAAAGTCATTGGTATGATCAACATCTACGACCGTTTCACTTTTGTAGAAGTGCCTCAGAATATGGCGGAACGGGTTATGGCAGTCATGCACAAGGGCACCATTAAGGGCTATCAGGTTAATGTGGAACCTGCTAAAGGAAAACGGTAAGCATTTGTTATATAAAGGCTGCGGAAGACGCTGGATGGCGTTTTTCGCAGTTCTTTTTTTGCGGTCGCTCCTTGACTTTCCGAACCTTTGTTTGGTAAAATAAAAGAGGAAAAATGAAGGGGGCGGAACAATGGAGCGACAGAATGCGGATAAGATGCGGGCGTTAGAGCAAGCGGTCAAACAGATTGAAAAAGATTTCGGCAAAGGCTCGATTATGAAGCTTGGCGAGGCCGCCGCGAAGATGAACGTAGAAGTAATTCCCACAGGCGCATTGTCCTTAGATGTCGCCCTTGGCGTAGGCGGTGTGCCTCGGGGACGTGTTGTGGAAATTTACGGACCGGAGTCGTCTGGTAAAACTACGGTTGCCTTACATATGATTGCAGAGGCGCAGCGTTTAGGCGGCGTAGCCGCGTTCGTTGACGCCGAGCATGCACTTGATCCAGTATATGCTCGCAAGTTGGGCGTGGACATTGACAACTTGCTAATTTCACAGCCGGATAACGGGGAACAGGCGCTGGAAATTACCGATGCCTTGGTGCGCAGTTCCGCTATTGATATTATTGTTATCGATTCGGTGGCCGCATTGGTACCCAAAGCGGAAATTGAAGGGGAAATGGGCGACTCCCATGTGGGGCTCCAGGCTCGCCTGATGTCACAGGCCATGCGAAAATTGACTGGCGCTATCAGCAAATCTCGCTGTACGGCGGTTTTTATTAACCAGATTCGGGAAAAAGTCGGAGTTATGTTTGGCAATCCGGAAACAACGACAGGCGGTCGGGCTTTGAAGTTTTACGCTACCGTACGTCTGGACGTGCGGCGTATTGACAGCGTTAAGCAAGGCAACGATATTATCGGCAATCGCACTCGGGTTAAGGTTGTAAAAAACAAAGTGGCGCCGCCGTTCCGACAGGCGGAATTTGATATTGTGTATGGCGAAGGCATATCCAGAGAGGGCATTATCTTAGATATGGCGACCGATTTGGATATTCTCGAAAAGAGCGGTTCCTGGTATTCGTATCAAAGCAATCGGTTGGGGCAAGGCCGGGAAAATATTAAACAATTTTTCAAGGAAAATCCAGCGGTAGCTGATGAAATTGAAGCGCAGATTCGGCAAAAGCTGCTGGGAGGCAGCGCTCCTCTTGAACCGGCGGATGAAGCTAAGGTTACAAAGGTTGCAAAAGAAACAGGGAATGACGAATGAATACGTCCCGTGAGATACTGAAAACGGCGCTGCAGATGTTGCAGCGCCGTTTTTACAGCAAACAAGAATTAGCGGAAAAATTGCGGCGCAAGGGAGCGACGGAAGAAGCGTTACAGGAAGCGCTGACGCAATTGGAAGAGTGGAACTACTTAAATGATCAGCGCCTTTGTAAACGCCAAGTGCTTCTGAAGGTGCAAGAAGGACGCTATGGGCGGCTGCGTATTGAACAGATTCTCCGGCAGAAAGGCTTTGCTGGAGAGGATGTAGCGGAAGCTTGGGCAGTGCAGGAGGATGAATTGCCTGCTGAAGAGGAGCGGGCTTTGCAGTTATTACAAAGACGTTTTCGTTCCCGTGGCGAGGAGGAACAACGGCTAATGCGCTTTTTATGGCAAAGAGGTTTTTCGGTGTCTGTAGCGCGAAGAGCAGTGGCTTTGTACTTGGCGGACAACGGGGCGTCTTCTTGACACTGTTGTAAAAACCAAGTAAAATAAAATCGTTAACTCGCCAGAGGTTGACAACATCCATACGGTCATTTCCTTGCCGAGATGTCGGGGGGATGCTTAGGTTTGTTGATGCAAAAGCCGAGTGATAGCTCGGCTTTTCCTTTATGCATAACAAGAGGTCTCATAATGCGTCTCGGCATGGAGAACGATGCCGTACTACAGATGAACTAGAGCCATATGAAGCACTTATAAAAAAAGGAGGTGTCGAGTTATTATCGAAGTAATTGCAGCAGCCGTTGTCATGGGAGCAGTCGGAGTTGGAGCGGGATATTGGATTCGGAAAAGTACCGCAGAAGCCAAGATTGCCTCAGCAGAGGAAGCGGCGCGGAAAATTGTAGACGAAGCCGAACGGACCGGAGAAGCGCGGAAGAAGGAAGCTTTGGTGGAAGCCAAGGAGGAAATTCATCGTTTGCGCGTGGAAATGGAACGAGAAGGCAAAGAACGTCGTGGCGAATTGCAGCGTCTGGAACGTCGTTTGGTTCAGAAGGAAGAAAATCTGGATCGAAAAATGGATGCTGTAGAAAAAAAAGAAGAAGTTTTGGGCCGTAAAGAAGGCGAAGTGGAACGCGTTCAGGAAAAAATTAATGCGGTCTATGAAAAGCAGTTGGCGGAATTGGAGCGTCTTTCCGGCATGTCGTCGGAAGAGGCGCGTACGTTGTTGCTGGCTCGGGCACAAGAAGAAATTCGTCATGAAACAGCTATTATGATCAAAGAACTGGAACAGCAGGCGAAAGAAGAAGCCGATAAGAAGGCGCGGGAAATCGTGTCAGCGGCGATTCAACGCTGTGCAGCCGATCATGTTGCGGAAACCACGGTTTCTGTAGTGGCCTTGCCTAATGATGAAATGAAGGGTCGCATTATTGGCCGGGAAGGCCGGAATATTCGTACATTGGAAACGTTGACAGGCATTGATTTGATTATTGATGACACGCCGGAAGCGGTTATCCTTTCCGGTTTTGATCCGGTACGCAGGGAAGTTGCCCGCTTAGCGTTGGAAAAGCTGATTACCGACGGTCGTATCCATCCGGCGCGGATTGAAGAGATGGTGGAAAAAGCGCAGAAGGAAGTTGAACAGCGCATTAAAGAAGCCGGTGAACAAGCTACCTTTGAGACCGGCGTTCATGGTTTGCATCCTGAAATCATTCGGCTCTTGGGCCGTTTGAAATATCGTACCAGCTATGGACAGAATGTTCTTAAACATTCGATTGAAGTATCTCACTTGGCCGGCGTTATGGCTGCTGAGCTGGGTGTGGATGTCATGCTGGCGAAACGGGCCGGTTTGCTCCATGACCTAGGAAAAGCAGTGGACCATGAAATGGAAGGGTCCCATGTTACCATTGGCGGCGATTTGGCGAAGAAATATCGTGAGTCACCAGAAGTGGTTAACTCCATCTTGGCGCATCATGGCGATGAAGAACCGCGCACAGTACAAGCTGTACTTGTCGCGGCGGCGGACGCCATTTCAGCGGCTCGTCCGGGCGCCCGCAGGGAAAGCTTGGAAAGCTATCTGAAACGTCTGAGTCGGTTGGAAGAAATCGCGGAGTCCTTTGAGGGCGTAGAAAAATCGTTCGCGATTCAAGCGGGACGCGAAGTGCGCATTATGGTCAAACCTGAAAAGATTGACGATTTAGCTTCGGTTCGCTTAGTACGGGATATTGTCAAACGGATTGAGAACGAACTGGAGTATCCGGGACAGATTAAAGTTACGGTAATTCGAGAAGTTCGTGCGGTTGAATACGCAAAATAATCAAGAAAAGAGAGAAACGACCTTGTCTAAGGTCGTTTCTTTTCCGTCTGCTTTGGTTATTGGCTGCAAGGCGCGCATAGCACGGCAGCAGGAGGGAAATTATGAGTAAAGTAATGCAGGAAGAAGCTTTTCCGGAGGGCGTCAATTTATTGTTTGCTATTTTGACGCGATATCCGGAAATTGGCTATCTTGAGCTAGGGGCGGAAGAACGAGTTCTTCATATGACTTTTTTTGTACAAGAGACTTTGGAGGAAGAACGCGCTCGTGCGCTGGGAGAACTACTATTTGAAAGCGCAACCGCCTATCATCTGCTAGAGGGGTATGTCTATGACGCGATGGAATTTGAATATTCTTTTCATGAAGGCGTGACTTTTTTGACGATTGTCCGCGATCTGAACAGCTTGTCGCGCGGCGAGATTTCCGTGCTGGTGGAAGTGCTGAAGGATCAAGTGGGAGCTGCGTTGGTGGTGGATTATCAGGCGGAACTACCTCCGGGAACAGAGGAATTTCCCGGGGATGAGGAGTATTTGGATGGTTTGTTCCAAAGTATTCGTCGTTTGCCGCCGCAAACCTTGATTGGTATTCGGGAAGAGGGACGCGTGTTGGTATATACGCAGTAAGGAGGCCGTTTTGAAACTTTTCTTTGTTGGTGATATTTGCGGTCGGCCAGGGCGACAGGCGGCGCAGGCTCTTATTCCTAAGCTTCGCCGCGAAATGGATTTGGATTTCGTCATTGCTAATGGGGAAAACGCTGCAGGCGGCGTAGGGTTAACTCCCGACATTTTGCAGGAGTTTTTGCAGCAAGGCGTTGACGTAGTAACAAGCGGCAATCATATCTGGGATAAGCGTGATATTTTCAAATGCATTGATGAGGAGCCGCGGCTTTTGCGCCCGGCTAACTATCCGTCAGGGACTCCTGGGCGAGGCTGGGGCTTGTTTGAAACTCCCTTCGCTCGTATTGCGGTTGTGAACTTAGCAGGCAGGGTATACATGCCGCCGGTGGATTGTCCATTTCGCGCGGCTGACGATGTGTTGCGCCAGATCGGCGGTAAGGCGGATTTGATTGTTGTCGAAATGCATGCTGAAGCGACTTCGGAAAAAAAAGCGTTAGGATACTATTTGGATGGGCGAGTAGCTTGCGTGGTGGGAACGCATACGCATGTGCAGACTGCAGATGAACAGATACTGCCCCAAGGTACGGTCTATTTAAGCGATTTGGGCATGACCGGGGCGGAGGAGTCCATTCTTGGAATGGACAAGGATATTGTATTGCAAAAGTTTCTGACCGGACTGCCGGTGCGTTTTGAAGTTGCTTCCGGAAGCGCTTCTTTATGTGGATTTTATGTAGACTTTGATTTACGACGGAAGTCCGTCCGTGAATTCCGACGAATCAAGGAAACCTTATAATTTGCGCTTGTTAAAATTGTTTGAATTTTTTTCTGTAAGAAAAAGGATTTTCCATTCTAAAACCGAATACCTCCTTTATGTGTACCGAACATCGAGGCTTTATACGACAAAGGAGGTCAACGGAAATGGAAGTGTTAAAAGTATCAGCAAAATCGAATCCTAATTCGGTCGCAGGGGCGCTGGCAGGAGTATTGCGCGAACGCGGCGGTGCGGAAATGCAGGCGATTGGCGCGGGAGCTCTGAACCAGGCTGTTAAAGCGGTTGCCATAGCCAGAGGTTTTGTCGCTCCTCATGGAGTTGATTTAATTTGCATTCCGGCCTTTACCGACATTTTGATTGAAGGGGAAGAGCGGACTGCAATGAAGTTGATTGTAGAGCCGCGCTGAAACAGAGTTCAGAGAAAACCTGTTCATTCGCTGAACAGGTTTCTTATTATGCGCTTCAGCGTGTTGACGAAGGAACGTCGGAAACAAAAAACCACCCGTTAAACGGGTGGAGATAAAAAGTTAAACAAAAAGAAATTCACCAACTGCTATACTGATGAGTGTTCAAGCCATCAGAAAGAAGAAAGCAGGTGAATTTCTATGGACAAAAGCTTAGCACACACAAAATGGATGTGCAAGTATCACGTAGTATTTACGCCCAAGTATAGGAGAAAAATCATCTATAACCAACTAAAAGTAGATATCAGAGATATCTTAAAAGCGTTGTGCAAATATAAGGGTGTAG